>CAXIBZ010000167.1:0-4226 GCA_964022105.1 uncultured Methylophilaceae bacterium | reverse complement strand
CGATAGCTGCACAAAAGCTAGGCGCAAAGAAAGTAGTTGGTGTCGATATTGATGAACAAGCCGTCATTGCCAGTCGTTTTAATGCAGCACAAAATAATACTCAGATTGATTTTTTTGATGCAAATGCGTTTAGCAATCAAACCTTTGACATTGTCGTCGCCAATATATTATCCAGCGCACTGATGGTTTTAGCTCCAGCCCTTGCTAAGTATTGTAAATCTGGCGGTAAAATAGCACTTTCTGGAATTCTAGAAGAGCAAACGCAGGCATTGGTTGCTCGCTACTCCGAATGGTTTAAAATGGATGCACCTATACAAAGAGATGCATGGATATTGCTAACAGGCGTTAAGAAATGAAATATATTACTTCCTGCCCAAAGTGCGACACGCAGTTTTTAATCAATGACGAACTCATCAAAGCCCACCGAGGCAAAGTACAATGTGGCAGTTGCGAACATGTATTTAATGCCAAAACGCGCCTGACAGAGGTTGCTGATGAAATCACCAGCGCAGAAGAATACCAAGCAATCGTTGAAGAAACTGAGCAGAATAGCGATATTGAAGAAATCATTATTAGTGCCAGCAATCCTGAACCTAAGGAAACCAGCAGTTCAGCAGATGATTTTCTTGGCGAGCTAAGCCCTTCAGCGAACAAAACTATTGAACAAAAACCTGAACTGGCTATTGATACCACCCCAATTGTCGATGACTTTCTCAATAAAAGTAAATCTAACAAAAAGACCAGCAAGCCATTTACAAAGCTTTTAGTTGGCATTTTCAGTGTACTGCTGATTATTACAGCCCTCTTTCAGATCATTTATCATTCGCGTACCAAAATTGCAGCTGAGTACCCGCAATTTAAGCCACTTTTGGTACAAGCCTGCATTCATTTAAACTGTTCGATTGATTTACCTAGAAATTTGGATCTGATTACGATTGGTGACTCAGACATGCAGGAGGATGAAAACTATGTATCTGTTATTAATTTTACTAGTTCACTCAAAAATAGCGCCAATTATGCCCAAGCATACCCCAATATTGAACTGACACTAACCGATTTAAATGATCAAATAGCCATAAAAAAATTATTATTACCTAAAGACTATGTGGCTAAAGATAGAAAAATTGAAGATGGGATTCCGGCTAATGAAGTCGTACTGATTCATCTGCCTCTGCATGCCCAAAATGCTGAAGTTGCTGGCTATCGAATGCTACTCCATTATTAATTGACTCATGAAAATCACTAGTTGAGTTTCATCAGTTTACACATGCTAGTTACGCCTAGTTTTGCTAATATATATATAACGAAATATTTATTAATTCCTTAGGAGAAATATTATGTGGACAACACCAGCAGCTACAGAAATGCGTTTCGGTTTTGAAGTAACAATGTACGTAATGAACAAATAATTTTGTTCATATTAAAAAAAGGCGCTTATCAAGCGCCTTTTTTTATGGCTATCATCAATGCGCTTTCTCTAGCACTGCATGGCTAACCTGCGTAATCGCTTCAATTAATTTATCGATTGCTTGTATACGCACAAAACTTTTACGCCAAGCGATTGCAATCCTTCTGGTGGGTACTGGTTTAGCAAATGGAATCACTTTTAATAATGGGTTGTTATATCTAGCAGCTGTCGCAGTAGCGGGCAATACAGTAATTCCCAAATTTGAAGCAACCATATTGCGTATTGTTTCTAAAGAGTTCCCTTGCAACACCTCACCTTTACGTGATAACTCTGGGCAAGCTTGTGCCACCTGATTGCTAAAACAATGACCACTGTTCAGTAACAGCACTTTCTCGTCCGATAATTCAGCAGCGTGAATTTTCTTTCTGTTAGCCCAATGATGATTGGCAGGCACGACAACGGAAAAATCCTCATCATATAGTGTTTGTGTTTGAATGCCTGAGAGATCGAAAGGTAACGCCACAACAGCTGCATCAATGACACCACTCTTAAGCTGTGTTTCTAAATTGGCTGTTAGATTCTCTTCAATCTCAAGTGGCATATTAGGCGCACTTAAGCGTAGAATGGGGATAATCTCAGGCAGCAGATAGGGGCCAACAGAATGAATCATCCCAAGCTTGAACATGCCTTCCAATGCATTTGTGCCCAGCTTAGCCATTTCTTTGAGACGCATCGCTTGGTCAAGTATGACATTTGCTTGTTGTATGAGCTTTTGCCCTATCTCGGTTGGCGTTACCTCACTGCGGCTTCGTTCAAAGATAGCAACACCAAGCTCTTCTTCGAGCTTCTTGATGCCTAAGCTAAGCGCCGGTTGGGTCACAAAACATTTTTCGGCAGCACGCCGGAAATTATGTTCTTGCGCAACGGCTACGACAAATTTAAGTTCATTGAGTGTCAATAAAAGTCTCCTGATAACTAATGATTATCATATATTGATTAATTTTATTTATCAACCGTATCAAAACATACAATTATACAAATCAAACTTACTTACCTAGAATGATATTCACCTATTGAACAAATGATAAATGGAGGGTTGGAAATGAAACGCGTTGAAATGTTAGTTGAAACAATCACAGAACTATTGGCGCACTATGCCAATCACTATTAACAACAAACACTAATTGAAAGGAATTTACTATGGAGAATCAATCACCCAAAGCTAGCGGCAAATGCCCAGTCATGCATGGCGGAAATACTGGTAGCAGCAATGCTAACAAAGACTGGTGGCCTAAAACACTAAACTTAGACATATTGCATCAACATGACACGAAAACGAACCCATTTGGTGAGAATTTTAATTACGCAGAGGCGTTTAAAAAACTAGATTTAGACGCTGTTAAACAGGATTTACACCAGCTCATGACAGATAGCCAAGATTGGTGGCCAGCTGATTGGGGTAGCTATGCTGGCCTAATGGTTCGTATGACATGGCATGCGGCAGGCACGTATCGTATCGCAGATGGTCGCGGTGGTGCAGGTACAGGCAATCAACGCTTTGCACCGCTAAACAGCTGGCCTGACAACGTTAATCTTGATAAAGCGCGCCGCTTATTATGGCCAATCAAAAAGAAATATGGCAACAACCTTTCATGGGCTGACTTAATTGTATTGGCAGGAACGGTAGCTTATGAATCAGTAGGCTTGAAAACATTTGGATTTGCAGGCGGCCGTACTGATATATGGCACCCAGAAAATGACATCTATTGGGGCTCAGAAAAAGAGTGGTTAGCACCTAGTGACAACCCAGACAGCCGTTATTCAGGAGAGCGGAATTTAGAAAATCCTTTAGCGGCTGTCATGATGGGCTTAATTTACGTTAACCCAGAAGGGGTTGACGGCAATCCTGACCCAATTAAAACGGCTAAAGATGTACGTGAAACATTTGCTCGTATGGCAATGAATGATGAGGAAACTGTAGCGCTAACTGCAGGCGGTCACACAATTGGCAAATGCCATGGTAATGGCGATGGCGCTTTGCTAGGAGAAAGCCCTGAGGGTGCGGATGTACATGAACAGGGATTTGGCTGGCATAGCAAAAATGGTAAAGGATACGGTAGCGACACTCTGACAAGTGGGCTTGAAGGTGCTTGGACGACTGAACCAACAAAATGGGACAATGGTTATTTTCATATGTTATTCAACCATGATTGGGAATTAAAAAAGAGCCCAGCAGGCGCTTGGCAGTGGGAACCAGTCAATATTAAAGAGGAAGACAAACCTGTAGACTCAGAAAATCCGAATATCCGTCACAATCCGATTATGACGGATGCTGATATGGCAATGATTAAGGATCCTGTTTATAGAAAAATATCAGAGCGCTTTTATAAAGACCCCGCGTATTTTTCTGAAGTATTTGCGCGTGCTTGGTTCAAATTAACCCACCGTGACTTAGGTCCTAAAAGTCGATATTTAGGTCCTGATGTCCCTAAAGAAGATTTGCTTTGGCAAGACCCAGTCCCAGACGTCGACTACACACTAAGTGATACAGAGATTGAATCATTAAAATCGAAAATTCTTAGTAGTGGTTTAAGCATATCTGAACTCGTTGTGACAGCTTGGGATAGTGCGCGCACTTTCCGCGGTTCAAATTTCCGTGGTGGCGCCAATGGTGCACGCATTCGGTTAGCTCCACAAATGAATTGGGAGGGGAACGAGCCTGCAAGATTACAAAAGGTATTGAAAGTTCTTGAAAGCATTCAAGCAGCTTCAAGCAAAAAAATAAGCATGGCTGATTTAATTGTACTTGGTGGCACTG
>CAXIBZ010000166.1:0-4244 GCA_964022105.1 uncultured Methylophilaceae bacterium | reverse complement strand
TTGCGGTTTCTATGCCTTCAAGACCAGGTGACGAGTTCACTTCCATAATTTGAGGTCCATTTTTCCCCTCAAGCATGTCCACACCAGCAACCTGCAAGCCCAAAATTTGCGCGGCACGCACGGCAGTTTCGCGATAATGTTCATCTAACTGCACAGGTTCGGCAATGCCACCGCGATGTACATTACTTCTAAACTCCTGTCCTTGTGCGACGCGACGCATCGCTGCAACAACACGGTCACCGACAACAAAAGCACGAATACCTTTGCTTTCAGCAACAAATTTTTGTATCAGCACATTTTGTTTTTGGCTTTGTAATAGTTCGATAATCGACTCAGCTGCTTTAATGGATTCAGCAAGCAGCACACCAATACCTTGCGTGCCTTCGATGAGCTTGATGATGACGGGCGCTCCACCCACGCGGTGAATGGCGGGCAAAACATCTTTTCTGTCTCTAACGAAAGTTGTTCTTGGGATGCCAATGTGATGGCGGCTCAAAATTTGTAAGCTACGCAATTTGTCGCGAGAATTGCTAATGCCGTGCGCTGTGTTGGCACAAAACACGCCCATTTCTTGAAACTGTCTTACGACAGCTGTGCCAAAATAAGTAATAGAGGCACCTATCCTTGGCAACACTGCATCATAATCGCTGAGTACATTTTGGCGATAGTACAAATCGGGTATACCTTTTTGTAAATCGATAGAAAATTTTAATGTATTTAACACCTTGACATGATGGCCACGGTTTAGCGCCGCTTCTTTTAAACGACGCGTGCTGTAAGATGTTGGGCCACAAGATAAAATGGCTAATTTCATCAACTACTCCTAAATAATAGAACCAACTATCGAGTACTTCTCTTGTGATTCTGCCTTATGCAAGTATTGATAGTCACTCGCGACATACTACCTTACAATCTTACTGTTTAATCAACTTTCGATAGGATTTTTATCTAGATAAGGGTGAATGATTTGACTAGTGAAAATGGGAAAATATTGACCTTTGGTTGGCGTGAATGGGTGGCGCTACCAGACTTAGGTATACCAGCAATTAAAGTAAAAGTTGATACCGGCGCACGTACCTCTGCATTGCATGCCTTTAACCTGCGTCCATTTGTTGAAAATGGTAAACAGCGTATTGAATTTAGTGTTCATCCTAAGCAAAGAGATGCTGAGACCGTTATCGTCTGTCAGTCAGACGTGTTAGATCAGCGTGTTGTGAGTGACTCAGGTGGACATAGAGAAGAGCGATTTGTCATTCTAACTACGCTGTTTATCGGGGGGCGCAAGTGGCCAATTGAGATGACATTAACAGCACGTGACAATATGAAATTTAGAATGTTATTGGGCAGAACAGCGATAGAGAATAGGGTATTGGTGGATGCTTCCAGTTCATATTTGGTAGGTAAAAAGCAAAGGCCAGTTAAGCGAGCTAAATAATAAATGACTACAGAACTCTATTGGGCTACATTCTTTTTTTGACACTATTCACTTTCACTTTGCTTATGCTAAAGTGAAGCCTATATTCATTTCACGCCAAGTTGGTTTTTAATCAATCAAAAATGCCGAGACGGCTTTGATAAAAGCCGCTGGCGCTTCTGCGTGTACCCAATGCCCAGTAGGTAGGCTCGTGAATTTAGCTTGGGTAAAATGAGTTTCAATGTGTGATATGTCGCTATTACTGATGTAGTCACTGCGTTCACCATAGATAAATAAGCTAGGCTGGTGGTACTGAGCTTGCACCGATTGAATCATGTTAAGGTAGTTTGCCTTAAGTGCAGGTAAGTTAATCCGCCATCGCAGGCCGTTATCAGTTTTAACAAGATTCATTAATAAGAACTGCCGTATCATCATGTTTGAGATGGGATGACTTAATGCCTTATCAACGTCAGATCTGGTTTGCATGCTATCAAAGTCAACCGACATCATGGCGTCCATTAAGTGCGTATGCTCATCAGTATAAGACCGCATTGCCATATCAACTACAATTAACTTATTCGTGCGGTCAGGGTATTGTGTAGCAAACTGCATTGCCACTTTGCCACCCAGTGAATGACCTAGCAAGTGGATGGTATCCAAATGCAACGCATCACAAAGCTCAAGTAAGTCACTTGCCATTTCTGCATAACTCTGTGAATGATGATGAGGTGACTTGCCGTGGTTGCGCAAATCAACATAAATCACTTGGTGTGTCTGCGAGAAATGTTTAGCTATGGTGCCCCAGTTGTCAGATGAACCAAATAAACCATGTAGCAAAATAAGTGGTTGGCCATCACCTATGCTCTGATAATGTAATTGCATACGCTATTTTAGTGCATTACTTAGCAGTCGTTGACTGCTATTCTGAAAGTGTTGTTATGGTTGGAAACATTGCATGTCATCAGCAAAATGTACTGGGCCTTTATAGGATTTTCTTATTTCAGCATCACTATTTTTTATCTGCTGTAGCGATATAAGCATATGGTGAGATAAAACGAGCTGATTTACATTCGCCTCAACTGCAATCTGCCCGCTGACAGAAGGCGGCATATGCAAATCTCTTGCAACGCCAGTTGCAACTTCTGGAACCGCATGATGGGCAATCAGCAAATCTGCATTATTAGCCAGTTTATTAAGTGTATGGTTATCGTTGTTCATATCACCACTAAATACAATTGTTTTGTTTCCAACCATAATTTTCCATGCAATAGCAGGTATGGGTCCATGGTGTGTGGATGCAGCTGTAAGTCGATATTTTGCATTCTCTATAATGGTTTGCGCTTGTTTATTCTCAATCAGAATGTCGATAGTCTTAATGGTATAACTTTCAGAGCCATCAAGATAGCTGCTTAAATAGCGATAGGCACCGTTATGACCAAAAAGTGTTTGGATGAAGTTGGTGGTTGATGGCATCAAATGATTACCGCTTGGGCCATAAATAAGCAGATCAGTTGTCCGTTGGGTAAAAAAAGTAGCTTTTATCAACGCTGGCAAATCTGCGCTATGGTCAACGTGTAGATGAGTTAATAACACGGCATCTAGATCATTAATGTTCACATCGGCCTTTTCCAGATTGAGCATGCTGCCACTGCCAATATCAACCAGTAGTTTTGCTTTGCCATGATGCCAAATTAAATAGCTAGTAGAAGCGCGTTTGTCACTCAACTCTGGACCGCCAGAACCAAGCACTTGCAGCCAAACGCCGTTTTGTCCACAGTTCGCACTCACCTTGCTAAAGTAGCAGGTAAAAAATACTAGTAAAATAATGAGCCGTATCATTGCTTGATAGTCTATATTGTTTGCTTGCTAAGTAAAATATACTAAGCATAAAAATGGTCGGTAAGCACTTTATTGTAATCATCCGGTCTTATAAACCCCAATTAAGAAAATTCAGCCCATGGCGCAAGAAATTAGAACAGACCATCAAGAAAAACCGCAATCTAAACGTGTAGCATCATTAAAAGATTTATGGCCATTTTTAAAGCCTTATCGCCTACAAATGTTTGTTGCATTTGTCCTGTTAACGCTTGCTTCTGCGGCGTTACTACTAGTGCCATTAGCGTTTCGTGATTTGATTGATGTGGGTTTTGGCCAAAGTGATGGTGCAGCGCCAACGGTTAATATCAATACTAAGTTTGGTGTTTTGTTTGCATTAGCCGCATTTTGGGCGCTGATGGTCGCTTCTCGCTATTACATGGTTTCCTGGATAGGTGAGCGTGTAACGGTCGATTTGCGCAGTGCCGTGTATGCCAGCGTGTTGCGGCAATCGCCACAGTTTTTTGAAACCTTACAAACAGGCGAAGTACTCTCTCGTTTAACTGGTGATACCACTTTGATACAAACAGTTGTCGGTAGCTCCGCTTCAATGGGTTTACGTAGCCTTTTCCAATTTGTTGGCGGCATGGTGATGCTGGCAGTGACCAGTTTTTACCTGTTTTCAATCAATATTGGGCTCATGATCTGTTTGATTTTCCCCCTCATGCTCATTGGACGCTCGGTTAAAAAGCTCTCGCGTGAATCACAAGACCGCATAGCGGATAGCTCAGCGATGGCAGGCGAAATTTTAAATGCCATGCCAACGGTGCAATCTTACACGCAAGAAACACGTGAAACCAATCGCTTTGCGCATAGTGCCCAATTGAGTTTTTTAACAGCTATCAGGCGCGTCAAGGTTAGAGCATTATTGACTGCAGTGATTATAACCGCCGTGATGGGCACGATTATTTTTGTGCTTTGGTTAGGTGCGCGTCAGGTGAGTGCTGGTGAGATG
>CAXIBZ010000165.1:0-4252 GCA_964022105.1 uncultured Methylophilaceae bacterium | reverse complement strand
ATGAAAACCCTAGCAATTATCAAGGCAGAAGTAGAATAAGAGTGAGTGAGCGCAACCTCAGCCAATCAACAATTTGGTCATTGACGGTAAGATTAACGCATTGGCTTGTAGCATTGGCTGTAACAATTAACTTTGTAAATGATACTGGATACTGGCATCGTGTGATTGGTTACGGGTGTTTATTACTTATCTTACTCAGAGTTTTGCATGGAATAACAGCAATACAAATATCAAGCCAATTTAGTTGGCCTTCTCTAAACAAAATTGTTGAACATATAAAAGAAATTAGAAATAAAAACATAAAGGATTACAAAGGGCATAATCCACTTGGTCAGATGGCGGTATATCTGATGTGGGCGCTGATTATTTTGCTGGGCTTTTCCGGTTGGCTGAGCAAAACTGATGCGTTTTGGGGGGGGGGAGATGGGCCAGTTATTGCACATACTGTGCTAGCTGATTTGCTAATGATATGTGTGCTCCTGCATATTGCAGCTATATTAGTGATGTCAGTATTGCAGAAGAAAAATTTAATCAAGCCAATCATTGCATCAATCAACAAGCAGCGAGATAAGGCTAAGAAAGACTAAGCTTTGCCTGGTTTAATTATCTAGCTGAGGCGCGACTTTTAATACTTCATCAATTGTCGTTAGGCCGGCAGCAACTTTCTCTAAACCATTTAGCAGTAAAGGCTGCATGCCCTCTTGGTAAGCCAGTTTTTTGATATCGGCAAGATCTGTATTTGCCGTAATCAGCTTGCGCAGTTTAGGGGAAATGGTCAGCATTTCATATATGCCGCTTCGGCCTCTAAATCCTGTGTTACGACACTCGATGCAACCAACTGCTTTCCTTGCTGTTGCTTTAAATGGTTTGGTTAAAGCCGCCCACTCTATATCAGAAATCTCTGTCGGTGCTTTACATGCCGGACACAGTGTACGCACTAGCCTTTGCCCCATAATGCCAAGCACCGTCGAGTGAATGAGGTACGATGCAACACCTAGATCAAGAAGTCGTGTTACGGCAGATGGTGCATCATTGGTGTGTAGCGTTGATAGCACTAAGTGACCAGTCAACGCAGCTTGAATAGCCATATCTGCGGTCTCAATATCACGAATCTCACCGATCATAATAATATCTGGGTCTTGACGCATCAGTGTACGTATTCCCTGTGAGAAGTTCAGACCAATGTTGGTTGTTACCTGCATCTGATTGAAGGCTGGTTCAATCATTTCTATCGGGTCTTCAATTGTGCTGACATTGACTTCAGGTGTTGCTAACTGCTTCAGCGTTGAGTAAAGGGTCGTTGTTTTTCCTGATCCAGTTGGACCAGTCACCAAAATGATGCCATTGGGATGTTTTGTCCAATCTCTCCATAACTCTGCTTGTTTTTTGGAAAAGCCTAGTTTCACAAAATCCTGAACGATAATTTCAGGTGTAAAAACACGCATGACCAGTTTTTCACCGAATGCGGTTGGCATGGTTGATAAACGGAGTTCTACTTCATTACCATCGGCATTAACAGTTTTAATGCGACCATCCTGCGGTCGGCGTTTTTCGACCATATCCATGCGACCTAGTAATTTAATTCTACTTGTAATCGCATTCATGATGTTGGCAGGCAGTTGATAGACCTGGTGCAATACGCCATCAATCCTAAACCGCATCAGACCCATACCGCGTCGAGGTTCTAGGTGAATATCGCTAGCACGTTGTTCGAAAGCATATTTAAACAACCAGTCAACGATGTTAACAACATGCTGTTCATTCGCATCAAGATTCTTATCCTTACCCAGTTCGACTAATTGCTCAAAATTTTGCACCCCTACAATTTGCCCAGCCTTGGAGATGTTGGCCTGTGATATTGAGGATGCCAGATTGTATATTTCGGGTAAGTATCGACTAATCTCGAGTGGATTTGAGACAACGAGTCGAATACGCATGCCCAAAATGCGTTCTAAGTCAGGTATCCAATCGGTATGATATGGATCAGCAGTCGCAACGATGGCTTCGTTACCCTTGATTGAAATCGGCATGATTTTAAGGCGTTGTGCATAAGCTCTGGACACCATTTGTGATGCGGATGTAAAGTCTAGCTTAAGCGGGTCAATGTGGAAGTAATCGTGCCCAGATTCAGCTGCCAACCATCGAGACAAAAAGTCGGCATTCATGACTTTATTTGGGGGCTCAATGTCCTTCCACTTTTGTTCGCCAACGATAATAATTGGGTGAAGATTTGAGCTGTCTAACTTTCGATCTTTATATAGTTTCTCAGCTTGATTTTTATCAATCTTACCAGCATTTACTAACATGCGAAGGAATTCGCCGAGGCTAAGCTTATTCTTATTATTCATTTTACTTTGTATCGCCATAATTCATCTTTATGATGTTGAAAGTTAAATTTCGTTCAATGCTATTGGATTCTCATAGACAAATCAATGGCCTGAATGTTTTTTGTTAGAGCGCCCACAGAGATTCGATCAACCCCTGTTTCTGCAATTTGCCTCACTGTTTGCAAGTTTACATTGCCTGAAGCTTCTAATAGTGCACGACCTTCTGTGATTTCTACAGCACTACGCATATGAGCAAGCGTGAAGTCATCCAGCAGTATGCTGGTTGCACCAGCTTCCATAGCCTCTTTCAGCTCACTCAGGCTCTCTACTTCAATCTGAATTGGCACATTAGCATGCTGAGCAAAAGCTTGTTCTAATGCAGCAGTGATGCTTCCAGCTGAAGCGATATGGTTCTCTTTAATAAGAATGCCGTCATAAAGAGCGATACGTTGATTAAAGCCACCTCCTACTGTTACAGCATATTTCTGCGCTAATCTTAGTCCCGGTATCGTTTTTCTGGTATCCAGTATTTGTGTTTTCAGGCCTTGAACTAAATCAACATAAACTTTTGTTTGTGTAGCAACAGCAGAAAGAAGTTGTAAAAAATTCAGTGCACAACGTTCTGCACTCAGGAGTGTTTTTGCTTGACCGGAAATTGTACACAGTGTCTGGTTTGCGTTCACATACTCGCCTTCTTCAACATGCCACTCTATTTGCGTATTGCTGTCGAGTTGCAAGAAGCAGGCATTAGCCCAGTCTATGCCACAGAGTACAGCACTTTGACGAGAAATAATTGTTGCCGTTGTGTGACCTTCTGGGACCAATGACGCTGTTAAATCGCCTATACCAATGTCTTCAGCTAAAGCGGTTATGACTTGTGACTGTACTAAGTCAATAAATTGCTGGCTGTCACGCGGAAATTTTTGTGTAAATAGAGGTAAGATCATATTTCCATTATAATGCAGTTGGAAATTAAAAACTTGGTGGCGATTAGATGAAATTGTTATATACCCCGAATAGCCCATATGCGCGCAAAGTGCGCATTGTTGCAATAGAAAAGCATATTGATATTGAGCTTGAAGAGGTTGATTTGGGCGCACCGGATTCACCAGTCGTACAGTACAATCCCTTAGGCAAAGTACCAGTGCTCATTCTAGATGATGGCACTGGATTATATGACTCACGCGTGATTATTGAGTATCTGGATGCCCGTACACCTGTTACCAGATTAATGCCAAATGATACACGCTTGCGTATTGAAGTGATTCGTTGGGGTGCCTTGGCCGATGGTATTTGTGATGCCACTGTAGCTATTATACTTGAAGAGCGAAAAGACCAGCAGCATCAGTCAGCTGCATTCATAGAAAAGCAGTTTACAAAGGTGGTTAATGGTTTAGCGGCACTTAATAAAGATATTAGTAAAAAGAAGTGGTGTGTAAACGAAACCTTTAGCTTGGCAGACATCGCTGTTGGATGCATGCTGGGATACGTCAGCTTGCGACTCAAATCGTTAGACTGGCAGAATCAATATCCAAGCTTAGCCAAGCAATACACTATATTAAGCAAACGCCCTAGCTTTAAAGACACCGCCCCTGTTGCATGATAAAAACAGCCCTCAGACTTTTGATGCTTGCTGAATGCTGCCTGTAATAATGCCACCACCTAGACAGACATTACTTTCATAAACGACGGCAGATTGCCCTGGGGTAATCGCCCACTGTTTTTGGCCAAAACGAATGTCCACTTCATTGGCGTTAACCGCATCAATTTCACACGGTGCATCTGGCTGACGGTAGCGTGTTTTAGCAGCATAAACCCAATTGGTTTCTGGCTCTTCTTCACTTATCCAATGCAGTTGGCTTGCTTTAAGTCCATCGCTGAATAGCAAGGGATGATCATGCCCTTGTACAACAATCAGTTCATTA
>CAXIBZ010000164.1:0-4293 GCA_964022105.1 uncultured Methylophilaceae bacterium | reverse complement strand
AAAGAAAAGCAGAGCTTTATCGAAGGTAGGATTGCTGAATTAGAAGGTAAGCTTTCGAATATGCAAGTGATTGACCCAAAGACATTAAATGCTGAAGGGCGTGTCGTTTTTGGTGCAACGGTCCGTTGTGAGGATATTGAAACAGGCGATGAAAAGAAATACCAAATAGTTGGAGAAGATGAGGCCGATATCAAACAAGGTAAGATTTCTGTTGTTTCTCCAATTGCACGTGCATTGATTGGGAAATATGAAGGAGATATTGCCGAAGTGTCAGCTCCTGGAGGTGTTAAAGAGTTTGAAGTGCTAGAGGTGTTATACATCTAATATGTTACGCAAATTAGCCCTTATTCTCATGACGTTGTGGATAGGTAGTCTGTGGATGACAGGTTTAAGTGCCAATATTTTGTTTAAA
This sequence comes from uncultured Methylophilaceae bacterium, assembly GCA_964022105.1. Classification (GTDB taxonomy): domain Bacteria; phylum Pseudomonadota; class Gammaproteobacteria; order Burkholderiales; family Methylophilaceae. Next base: position 3,881 of record CAXIBZ010000164.1, on the reverse strand, counting down.
ACAATCGAAGATAGGCAATTGGCGGGTCAGGTTGCTGGACACTTATTTACCACGGTCAGCTACATTGGGTTAGTTAGTGGTGGATTTTTACTGATACAGTTGATTTTGGAAAAAGGTGCGAGTATTTTTAAGCACTATGATGTTTGGATTGTTATAGTGATGGTGATACTGACTTTGGTGGGTTTTTTTGGTATTCAGTCACATTTAGCGCAGTTAAAAGCTGACGCTTATCCTCAAAATGTGATGCAGAGCGAGTATGCTACTGAGTTCTCAGCATGGCATGGTATTTCTGGTGCTATTTACCTTGTCGAATGCCTGTTGGGTGGCGTGTTGGTATTGTTATATAAACGCCAATAACGCATAACGATGGTGGTTAAAGTCTCGGGATGTGGATTTTGTGCTTTTCTTTTACAGTATCACTTGGGCGGTAGATAACAAGTTGCTTACCAATATGATGAATAGGAATGGCTTTCGTTTGATCGCAAATAGATTGGTATATTGCTATACGAGCATCTCTATCATCTCCTGCAACCTTAATTTTAATCAGTTCGTGTGCATTTAAGCTGACTTCAATTTCTTTGATAATATTTTCAGTTAGACCTTGATTGCCAATCATAACAACTGGATTTAAATTATGGGCAAGTCCACGTAGATGGCTAATTTGTTTGGGGGTTAATTTCATGAGTTGGCATGCTTTTTAGGTACTATATGAGGGGATGAATTTTAGCATGAATTCATATAATAAACATGAAACTCAGTAGTCGCAGTAAGGCCTGGATGCAAGAGCACGTTAATGACGAGTTTGTTAAGCGTGCGCAAAAAGAAGGCTACCGTGCCCGCGCTGCTTATAAGCTGATGGAAATTGATGACAAAGATAAACTAATTAAACCAGGCATGACTGTAGTCGATTTAGGCTCGGCACCAGGAAGTTGGTGCCAAGTGGTCAAGCAACGCCTTAAAGGGCATGGTAGGATTATTGGTTTAGATTTATTGGACATGCACGCTATTCCAGGTGTAGAGTTTATACAAGGTGATTTTCGTGAGCAGGCAGTCCTCAGTGCTCTAGAAGAAAAGCTTGATAATAAGCCAGTTGACCTTGTGATAGCTGACATGGCCCCCAATATAAGTGGAGTCAAGGATGTAGATCAGGCTGCCGCAGTTTATTTAACTGAATTGGCACTGGAATTTAGCCATGACTGGTTGAAACCTAGTGGAAATTTTTTAGTCAAAGTTTTTATTGGCAGTGGATTTGATGATATTGTCAAGCGCATGCGGTTAGAATTTGATAAAGTTGTAACCAGAAAGCCGAAAGCTTCACGTGGTCGGAGTAGCGAAGTCTATTTATTAGGGCTTGGCAAAAAATGAATCAGTGTAGATAAATTGTGTTGAAAGAAAGAAAATTAGGATAGTGTTTGTTATCGTAACAAATATTGATTGGGTTGAATAAGGAAAAGGCTAGTGAATAATATCGCAAAAAATATTGCAATCTGGATTGCTGTTGCATTAGTGTTAATGACTGTATTTCAGCAGTTTAGCAATCCGAACAAGGCTTCTAGCCAGATTGTCTATTCTCAATTCATGGAGAATGTCAAAGCTGGAAAAGTTGCAAAAGTCCAAATTGACGGGCGAGTTATTCGAGGAACTACGATTGACAATAAGACGTTCAGTACTTACGCTCCGAATGATTTATGGATGGTCAGCGATTTGCTGAAATACAATGTAGAAGTCGAAGCAAAAGCAGAAGAACAGCGTTCACTGCTATTAGAAATCTTTATGTCTTGGTTCCCAATGATCTTGTTGATTGGCGTGTGGATTTTCTTCATGCGGCAAATGCAGGGTGGAGGCAAAGGCGGTGGACCATTTTCTTTTGGTAAAAGTAAAGCAAGACAGCTTGACGAAACCAACAATCAAACTACATTTGCCGATGTAGCTGGATGTGATGAAGCAAAAGAAGAAGTGACAGAATTAGTCGACTTCCTAAAAGACCCAGGTAAATTCCAAAAACTAGGTGGTCGGATTCCGCGTGGCGTATTGATGGTAGGACCTCCTGGTACAGGTAAAACGTTGCTGGCACGCGCTATTGCAGGCGAAGCAAAAGTACCATTTTTTACTATTTCTGGCTCAGACTTTGTTGAAATGTTTGTTGGTGTGGGCGCATCTCGTGTACGTGACATGTTTGAAACAGCCAAGAAAAATTCACCATGTATTATTTTCATTGATGAAATTGATGCCGTTGGTCGCAGTCGTGGTTCTGGTACGGGTGGCGGTAATGATGAGCGTGAGCAAACATTGAATCAATTATTGGTTGAAATGGATGGTTTTGAAGCAAGCTCGGGTGTCATCGTGATTGCCGCAACCAACCGAGCAGATGTATTGGATAAAGCCTTGCTCCGTCCAGGCCGCTTTGACCGTCAAGTGATGGTCGGTTTACCTGATATTAAAGGTAGAGAGCAAATTTTATTAGTCCATATGCGCAAAGTGCCTATTGATCCTGATGTTAAAGCGGATATCTTGGCTCGAGGCACGCCAGGAATGAGTGGTGCTGATTTAGCCAACTTGGTGAATGAGGCTGCTTTGTTTGCAGCACGCCGTAACAAACGTACTGTTGATATGCAAGATTTTGAAGATGCAAAAGATAAAATCTTTATGGGTCCCGAGCGTAGATCAATGGTCATGCGTGAAGAGGAGCGTCGCAACACCGCTTATCACGAGTCTGGTCACGCAGTTGTTGCTAAACTGCTACCCAAGGCTGATCCTGTCCATAAAGTTACGATTATGCCGCGTGGCTGGGCGTTAGGCTTGACATGGCAATTGCCTGAGTTTGATCGTATTAGCAATTACAAAGACAAAATGTTAGAAGAGATATCTATCTTGTTTGGTGGGCGGATTGCTGAAGAAGTTTTTGTCAATCAAATGTCTACTGGTGCGTCTAATGACTTTGAACGTGCCACGAAATTGGCACGAGATATGGTTACTAAGTATGGAATGAGTGATGCGCTGGGTACCATGGTCTATGTTGGTGACGAGCAAGACTCATTCTTCGGCAGCATGAGTGCAAAAACAATCTCTGAAGCAACGCAACAGAAAGTCGATGCAGAAATTCGTCGTATTTTAGATGAACAGTATGCGATTGCGCGTAAGCTAATTGAAGATAACCGCGATAAGGTAGAAGCAATGACTGCCGCGTTGATGGAGTATGAGACGATTGATGCCGATCAGATTGATGACATCATGGCAGGTAGACCTGTTCGTGAACCTAAACCTAGACAGTCAACGACGAAGCCGACTGGATCTGGTGGAGCTGGCACGACAGTGAGTCCTAAACCACAGCCGACAACAAAAAACGAATAAGTTAAACACAGTACATTCAGGCTTAGGTTAAAATAAGGGCTGGCTAATATATAGCTAGCCCTTATTTATTTATGATACTCAATTGCGGACAATTTAAATTAGATTTATCTCGCCCAAATGTTATGGGTATTGTCAATGTAACGCCTGATTCATTCTCTGATGGCGGAGTTTTTTCCAATACCGATAAGGCCGTGCAACATGCATTAAAGTTACTAGATGAAGGTGCGGATATCTTAGATATTGGAGGAGAATCAACCAGACCAAATGCTATGCCTGTTGCGTTGCAAGAAGAGTTGGATCGTGTCATTCCGGTTATTGAGAAACTTGTCGCTATGGGCATAGGTATACCAGTTTCTATTGATACATACAAACCTCAGGTGATGCAAGCCGCATTACGTGCAGGCGCAACTATTGTGAATGATGTGAGAGCGCTGCAAGAAGATGGTGCCTTAACTATTGTTGCTAATCATGATGCCGGGGTTTGTTTGATGCATATGCATGGTATGCCACAAACCATGCAAGTGAATCCG
>CAXIBZ010000163.1:0-4303 GCA_964022105.1 uncultured Methylophilaceae bacterium | reverse complement strand
CTCTTCAATTTTTTCGTTAAGATCGATCTCCAAGTCAGCGTTGAGTCTGTAAGCCTCTCCATTGAGCGTCAAATCTGCACTTTTGATGATGATGCTACCAGACGAGGCTATTGCCTGAAAACATAAAAAGCTAATAGCTATAAATAAGCTAATTCTTTTGAAGTAACGCATAGAAGAAGCCATCATGGATATTTGAGGGTATAAGTTGACCATGCTGAATATGAATATTTTTAACTCCATCATCAACCAACGCTAATGGCAATTGTATTGCATCTGCATTTTGTTTTAAAAAACGATCAATTTGTTGCTGATTTTCTTCGGCAAAAATCGAACATGTGACATAAAGCAATTTACCGCCTTTTGACAACAATTGCCACAAATTAGCTAAAATTAACGCCTGTTGTTGCGTAAAGGAGACAACATCTGTGGCGCGTCTTAGCCACTTAATATCCACATGACGACGGACTATCCCAGATGCTGAGCATGGCACATCCGCTAAGATTCGATCAAATGTGCGCTCACTTTGCCAACGTGCAGCATCACCAAGCGCTACTGTCGCTTCTACGTTCAAACGGTTAAAGTTGCTTACCACTCGTTCTAACCGACTGTCATCATTATCTAGCGCCGTCAAAGCCACATTAGCCAGCTCCAATATATGGCCTGCTTTTCCACCTGGCGCACTACAAGCATCCAATACATGCATGTTTGGTTTTATATCCAATGCACGCGCAGCCAACTGAGCGCCATAGTCTTGTACCGAAACAACACCGTCAACAAAACCAGGTATACTCTCAACAGAAACGGGCTTTGCAAGGGTGAATGCTTCACTCCCAAGCATAGATGCCTGAATACCCATTCGCTCCAATAATGTTGCATATTCTTTTACACTTGATTTCCTGATATTTACCCGCAAGGTCATGGGTGGGTGCTGATTACCAATCTCTAATATCGATTGCCATTTATCTGGATATTGCGATTTAAGCTTGTCTATCCACCACTGTGGGTAGGAGTACAAAGCTTCCTCATCAGATTGAATGGTTGCTAGTAGTGAGTGCTTTTTCCTTAAGAAATTGCGTAGCACGCCATTAACCAGGCCTTTAGCCCATCTTGGCTTAGCTTTACCTGCCGCCTTAACAGCCTGATTAACCACGGTAAAGTCATTAGCTTGATCATGCAACAACTGATAGATGGCGACAAGTAACAAAGATTGAATATCCACATTATTAATAGGCTTTTGCAGCAACTGCTCTAAACATGCACGCGACTCACCCAGGAACCGTAAGGTGCCATAGCTCAGATCTGCACCACCTCCTTTTTGTTGTTGCGTTGCTTGAGGAAACGCTTTGATTGCTTCAGGCAAAGCAGTGGTCAAATTACGACCAGATAACACATCCGATACGGCTATTGCCGCGATTTGCTGCGAAATATACAAAGTTACTTTCTACGAATAAATATGTTTTGAATGTGTGGAAGTTTATATGAACCTTACAATAGTACAAACAAAAAAGGGCGATTCTTAATCGCCCAATTTTATACGCGTTTTCTCTAGTACTGATTAGCTAGTGCCAGCAACCGTCTTACACGCTCTTCTGTTTGCGGATGTGTACTAAAAAGTCCTTTAATATTTTTGCCAGATAGCGGATTAATAATCATCATCTGACCCGTTTCAGGGTGCATTTCAGCCGTTTGATTAGGAATCTTATGTGCGTAATTATGAATTTTTTCCAAAGCTGATGCCAGCGCTTTCGGGTCTTTACAAATCTCCGCTCCACCGCGATCAGCTTCATACTCTCGCGCACGCGAAATAGCCATTTGGATCAACCCAGCCGCCATAGGCGCTAAGAACATCATCAATAAGCCAATAATCGGATTAGGCCTGTTATCGCCCTGACCGCCGCCAAAGAACATACCAAATTGTGCAATCGCGGATATCGCCCCAGCAACAGTTGCCGATATGGTAGAAATTAATGTATCACGATGTTTCACATGGGCAAGCTCATGCGCCATCACACCGCGTAATTCACGATCACTTAATATTTGCATGATCCCTGTTGTAGCAGCAACCGCAGCATGCTCAGGATTTCTACCAGTTGCAAATGCATTTGGCTGCGGTTCATTAATCACATATACCTTAGGCATTGGCAATTCTGCATTTTCAGCTAATGCTTTTACCATTTGATAGTATCCACGAAACTGAGCATTCTCTGGTGTCACTTCTTGTGCACGATACATTTTTAGTACTGCTTTATCTGAGAACCAGTAAGCATATATATTCATCGCGCCAGCAAACACTAGGGCTATCATCATGCCGCCGTAGCCGCCAAATGCAGCACCAACACTGCCAAATAAAGCAGTGATAGCCGCCATCAACACGAATGTTTTGATCCAATTGCCTAGCATGATACTTTCCTCCTAGCCATAAATTAAGTTAGCCTGCAACACACATTGATATGGTGATATCTATCGCTTTATTCAAGTCTTTAAGAGAAAAACTCTCCTACTTCCACGTGATGACCCTGAGTAAATTGTTGCGCTGATTGTTTTTTCGCGCCCGGCCTTTGCAATTCGTGAATATCAATTAAACCAGATGCAGTGCCAACGCTTATTACGTCATCAATACTAACTATTTCACCTTGTTTTGCTTGTCCCTCGCGTGCAGTCGCGAACCATATCCGACATATCTCACCTCTAAATGTTGCGGTAGCGACGGGAAAAGGGTTGAAAGCACGCACTTGTCTTGATAAAGCATCAGCTGGTGAATTCCAATCTATTACGGATTCAGCTTTTTCCACTTTATGCGCATAAGTGACCAAACTTTCGTCCTGCGCTTCCGCAGTTAGATGTCCTGTAGACTGCAAAGTTTGCATCGCTTCTACCATCATTTTGGCACCTAATTGACTAATCGTATCATGTAGACTTTGGGTTGTATCAGTGGCTAATATGGGCACAACTCCTTTTGAAACCATTGCTCCTGCGTCCAATTTAGGCACCACTTCCATAATAGTTACACCAGTTTCACTATCGCCAGCCAAAATCGCTCTATGAATTGGTGCTGCGCCACGCCACCTAGGTAACAAAGAGCCATGAATGTTATAACACCCATATTTAGGCATATTTAATACGTTTGTTGGAATAATCAATCCGTATGCAGCAACGATCATCACGTCCGGTTGAACGGTTGCAATATTAGCTTGCACCTCAGCCGGCTTTAATGATTCTGGTTGATAAACAGTTAAGCCATGCTGTAGCGCAACTGCTTTAATTGGACTAGCTCGCAGCTTCATGCCTCTTCCAGCAGGACGATCAGGTTGTGTTAACACCATGACAATTTCATGGCCTGATTCAATTAACGCTGTTAGCGCAGGAACGGCAAACTCAGGCGTACCAGCAAAAATAATTTTCATCTGATCGTAGCCTAATAAGTGTTTCTCACAATTTCACGCGCGTGTTTAACTAATTTTGTTTTAATTCGATTACGTTTTAACGGTGACAAATACTCAACAAACACTTTACCTAATAAATGATCCATTTCATGTTGTATGCAAACGGCTAATAAACCATCAGCATCCATTTTGAATGCATTACCATTGCGGTCTAGCGCTTCCACTGTAATTTTCTCAGCTCTTGTCACCATTTCATAAACACCCGGAACTGACAAACAACCCTCCTCATGTTCTTGCTGTCCGCTTTTTGCAACAATTTTAGGATTGATGAACACTTGCAAATCATTCTGCTCTTTACTGGTATCTATAACAATTAATTGTATATGTCGATCAACTTGAGTTGCCGCCAATCCTATGCCTGGTGCGGCATACATGGTTTCTGCCATATCTGCGATTAATTGTCGTATTTCATCATTTACATCTGAAACGGGTTTTGCCACCTTATGTAAACGTGGATCTGGATAATTCAATATTGTTAAGGTAGTCATAAAGTCGGTTAATTTGCCAAAAATACTTGATTTCTTAATAAATTACATGATAAATTTAATCTAATTTCGCGGATAATTTCCGCTTTTGACCGAGGTCATTCAATGAATAAAAATTATTTCTACCGCACCATTATAACGCTGCTTGCGCTAAGTTGCTTAAGCCTAAACACATTTGCTGATGAAATAGAATTAAAAGAAGGACACCCTTATCGTCATGTTGTCGTTAAAGGAGATACCCTTTGGGATATATCAGCAACCTTCCTTAAAGACCCTTGGTTGTGGCCAAAAGTTTGGCGCATGAACCGTGCTCAGATCAAAAACCCACATTTAATTTACCCTGGTGATGTCGTGGTCTTAGATACTAGTGGCAAA
>CAXIBZ010000162.1:0-4427 GCA_964022105.1 uncultured Methylophilaceae bacterium | reverse complement strand
TTATTTTGACTTTCTTAATTTGAACGATTCGTCGTTTAGACGCAGACCGTTTACGAGGCTAATCAGGTTACAGTATGAAAATGAATCGTAGTTTAAAGCTCCAGATGCTGGTGCAAAGTTGGTTTTTTGTCATTTTATTTGTGGCGCTAGTCGTGATATTAGGCTATTTGAGTCATCAGTACCGATACGCCAAAGACGTCACGCAAGCGAACAGAAATATTTTGACGCAAGGTAGCATCGATGTGCTGAATCAAATGAAAGACCCCGTTAATATCACTGTGTTTGCTACCAAAGATGATCCCAGCAGAGGGGATACTTTCCGCAAAGGAATGTTAGACTTTGTTGCGCGTTATCAACGACAAAAAAAAGACATCAATATCAAATTCATTAACCCTACAGAAGAGCCAAAGCTGGCTCAAGAAGCTAATATTAAACAAGATGGTGAGGTGGTCGTTGAATACAACAAACGCACAGAGCACATCTTTCCACCAATCGTAGAGCAAGATATGACGAATTTATTAGTGCGTTTATCACGTACTAATGAAAAGCCAATTATGTTTTTGGACGGACATGGCGAACGCCATATGCAAGGAATTAAAAACCATGATTTAGGTGAATTTGGTAAACAGTTAGAAGAAAAAGGGTTTAAGTTTGCAAATCCTGATTTAACTATTGCACAAGCGGTCCCTACTAATGGCGCTATGTTGGTTGTTGCTAGCCCGCAGGTAGATGTTAGCGAAATAGAAGCAAAAAAAATACTAGAATTTATAGAATCTGGCGGAAACCTACTTTGGTTGCTGGATGATAATAATTTTCACGGCCTAGATAACGTTGCTGAGTACTTGGGCGTCACGGTGTCCTCAGGTATTGCTGTTGATATGTCTGCTGCGCAATATGGCGCAGATGCAAAAGTAGCTTTTGCTAGCGCATATGGAGATCATCCAATTACCAGAAGTTTCCAATTGCGCACTTTATTTCCAGAAGCTAGGGAAGTTGATGCTAAAGCCTCTTATGACCTCGGTTGGAAGGTTGGCCGTTTAGTTGATGTCGCACCAAATGGCTGGTTGGAATCAGAGAAAATAGCGCCAGGTGTTAAAAATCAGAAAGTCACTTTTGATGAAGGTGTCGATAAAAGAGGTCCAATTAATATCGGTGTAGCATTAGAGCGCGTATATGGTAAAAAAGGACAGCGCATAGTAGTAATGGGAAATGCTAATTTCTTATCTAATACTTTTGTTACCAATGGCGGTAACCTTGATTTTGGTATCAATGTCGTTAACTGGCTGGCCGGCGATGATCAGCTAATCACTATTCAGCCAATACCATTAAAAGATGCAACTGTAACCATTCAAAATACGGATATGGGCCGAGCTGTAGCATGGATAGTCTTTCATGGCTTTCAATACTTTATCCCACTAGGCTTCCTAGTTGCTGGATTATGGTTATGGTGGAGACGTAGAAAAGCGTAATGGTAGTTAGATTGTTGCGGGAAGAAAGACAATGAAAAAAAGATGGATTCTCAATTTAGTCATGCTGGCGGTTGTGGCAGGCTTAGTCACTTTTATGTATTTGAAACCTAAAAGTGGAGTTGAGGAAAAAGTTACCTATGAGGTTTCTCAACTTAAATTAGCGGATATCAATGCAGTGAAAATTGATTTTCCTGCTAAGGCACCAGTGTCCTTCGAGAAAAATGACGGCTATTGGTATATGAGTAAACCATACAAACAGAGAGCTGACCAGCGTTCTGTACAGCGTGTATTATCTATTATTGCCGCTAAATCAGAATATAAGTTACCAGCAACTGATTTAGGTAAATTTGGATTAGAAAACCCTCTGGTAAGGCTCACACTGAGCACAACTAATGGGGAAGAGCTTTTTTCATTTGGTACCTATAATTCGGTGACAGAAGAGCAATACATTACCTACAAAGATCAAGTGTATTTATTAAGTGCGGTCTATTCAGAAGCGGCAAGTACACAACCAATAGAGATGGTCGATAAAAACAGTTTGGCGCCAGCAGAACTTAAGCAGATAGCGGGTTTTGATTTTTCACATCTTGAGCAGTGGGAGTCATTAGGACTTAAAGTTAACCTCGACAACGGAAAATGGGAAGCCAGTATTGCAGATGCCAAACTAGTGCAAAACGATTTAAATGAATGGTTAGAGTTCAGCTGGAAACAGAATCCAGCAAAATCTGTTGAGTTGTATACGCCTGATAGAAGTAGGACCTATCCTTCATTCAAAGTGATGTTAGAGAGTGGTAACAGTATACATTTCGATAAGCTGATGGAGTCTCCAGATCTGGTAATAGCTAGGCCCGATGAAGGCTTGATTTATCGTTATCCAAATGACGTTGGATTTACGATGCTTAATCCGCCATTGAACATAAAGCAATAAATGTAGATGCCAGAGCTGCCAGAGGTCGAGATAACAAAACAAGGCTTATTGCCACTTATTAATCAAATTGTCCATTCTGTCGCTATCCGTAACGCATCAATGCGATGGCCTATACCGATGCACCTACTTAATACCCTAGCAGAAAAAAAGTTGCTGAGTCTAAGTCGGCGTGCAAAATACATACAACTAGGTTTTGAAAATGGAACTTTACTAGTGCATTTGGGAATGTCGGGAAGTATTAGCTTATTAGACAGAAACTACCCGCCAGAAAAGCACGATCATTTTGATATTGTTTTTCAAAATCAGCAAGTAATGCGACTTAATGACCCTAGGCGTTTTGGTGCCGTACTGTGGGCAGGAGAAAACCCAGCTTTACATCCTTTGTTGTGTAATTTAGGACCTGAGCCACTGGAAGAAGCTTTTGATGGGCAGTACTTGTATCGTCAGATGCAATCACGTAAAGCAGCTATTAAAACAACCATAATGGATGCACATCTTGTAGTTGGTGTTGGCAATATTTACGCAAATGAGGCGCTCTTTAGAGCGGGCATTCACCCACTATGGCCTGCTAATGAATTAAGTTTGGCAAAATGTAAAAAGCTAGTGAATGAAATAAAGGCAACCTTAATAGATGCTTTGGAAGCAGGGGGAAGTAGTTTGCGTGATTTTGCCGCGGTTAATGGTAATTCGGGCTATTTTCAGCAGTATTATTATGTCTATGGGCGTACTGATAAGCCTTGCAGAAAATGTAAAACGCTTATTAAGTGTATTCGATTAGGTCAGCGCTCAACTTTTTATTGCGAAAAATGCCAATAATATAATCAATGCATAATCTATACTTTATCTGACTTAATGTAACAGTGATTCTCTTATTTTTGCACTCTTGTCTGATTTGAATTTTCTGGTTTTTTTAATGTGTTCTGTTGTCTGTGATGGCTCGTAAGTGAAGACCAGATTTCGGCCGTTATTTTTAGCGTTATACATGGCTTGGTCTGCATTATTAAGAATCTCATCAATTGTTTCACCGACATCAGATACACCAAAACTAGCAGTAATTGGGATGCTCTTTTTTCTTGGAATAATGACAGGTGTAGCTGCAATCAAAAGTTTAATTTTTTCTGCAACGAGGAAAGCCTCTTCTAAATTAGTATTCGGTAATAGAATAGCAAATTCTTCACCGCCAAATCGACAACTAATATCTGACTTCCTAAGCTCTAGCTTCAATAATTCAGCAACATGTTGCAGTGCAATATCACCGCCAGCATGCCCGAACTCATCATTGATTCTCTTAAAATAATCAATGTCAAACATGACGATGCTGACAGGCAACTCTTTCTTATGACATCTATTAAGCAATGTAGGTGCTCTATCAAAAAAAGCACGACGATTATTCAGCCCTGTTAGCACATCCGTACGAGCAAGAATTTCTGCATCCTTAATTGATTTTTCTAAATCATATGCCAGCTCTAGGTTCCCATTGAGCGTTTTTTGGAAAATATGGCTTGTAGAAATGCATGACATAAACATAAAACAGGCAGCCATTCCTACCCATAGTGTTTCAGGTTTACCATGAGTGAGCAATACAGTCATAATTGGAATTAATGCCATACAGATTGTGCCGAGTTGTACGTAGCGGATATGTCCATACCAAGAAATGGCAGCAGCAGCCAGACCAATAGAAAAAACGCTAACAATAAAAATTGAGGATAAATTGTCTTTAGGCGTGACAATCAGTACACCTATGCTCCAGATTAAAAATACCGCAAATAGTGAGATTGTGAATGGCATCTCCCACTTTAAAATTTCCTTACCCCTAGGCTGCTTTCTTTTGAAGCTTAAAATAAGGGAGACACGAATAATGGCCAGAAAGATTGTAATGCTAAGCCATATCAAGAGTGATTGGTGGTTAGCGCTGCTCCATAGAGCGGCAACTAAAAAAAGTGCTGCAAAGCCGCTGAGTACTGCAGGTACTAAACTGTTTAAATAAAGTAGCCTGATTTTTTCTGTCAGAATATGTTGTTTTTTATCGA
>CAXIBZ010000161.1:0-4432 GCA_964022105.1 uncultured Methylophilaceae bacterium | reverse complement strand
GTAAGGTTAAACCACCAATGCCTTTCTTGGCAATAATGCTTTCAGCAATTAATGTAATCTCACGTAATCTCTCTTCTTCTACCTGTCTACTTCTCGATCTTTTTTCGCTCATAACCTTATCTTTAACACACAAAATTAATACACTTAATAATATGTACATCTGTATAAAATATGTGTTAAAATATACCCCTGTATAGAAATGTCAGATTGTTAATTATTTGTAAGTCTTATTAAACAGCAAACAATAAAATATTGCACGTTTTTGTTGTCAATTTAATACACAAAAAAGTGGTCGTTGGCGTGTTTTCGCTTAAACCATCACAGCATTTACTTGGCAATCCTAATTGATTAATGTTTACCATTAAGCGTAAAAAACGTGCTCAAAAAAATAATAGCAATGGAAAAGAAAACTTCAAGATATCAAGCTGGTGAGTCTCATCTTTTAACTTTGTTTTTACTTTGCATTGTTATTATGACTATCACATATTTGATATGGTCTGGAGAAATTGGTTCCAGTGCATACACATTTAGTGAAGTATTGACAATACCGCGTTAAAAATGAAGAAGATGTAGACACTGGGGGAGTGTTATGTTTTGGATTCGCTTTTTATTAATTTTTTGTATTTTATCTTTACCGCATCATATTAAATCTGTTCAACACAATGCTGATTCTATGCTTCATATTAGCAAATAGTCACTAGATTATGTTTCTAGCCAATAAAACGATAGTGCTGGAATCACAAGGCTGTCACTCTCTATAGTCAATTCGTTGCCTGAGGCCAGGTTTTTTACTTGGCGATAGTGGAAAAAGCCTTTTTCTCTTAGTGGATTGATATCAAGCGTTTGTTCAATATCATTAAAATTACTAATTACCAATATACGACTACTCGCTACTGTATGATCAAATCGGGAGTATGCTAATAGGTGCGGGTTATTCGTATGTAGTAATTCGCGATTATTTTTATCTGCAAAAGCTGGAATTTCCTTACGTATCGCAATCAGTTTTTTGAGTGCGCTGAATAGTCGGTATTCAATAGTGCCACTTTCTTTTCTTCTATCCATCCTAGTCCAGTCAAGCTGGGGTCGGTGTGTCCAACGATTATCGTTGCTTTTGTGACTATCACTCAGATATGAATCATCATTTAGGGTGCCTACCTCATCACCATAATAGAGAAGGGGGATGCCACCAAAACTTAAAATGACGTTGTGTAATAAGATAATTGTTTTGATTGCTGAGTTAATCGCCTCTGTGTTGTCTGATTGTATTGCTGTTTCTAGACCCGCTAGTGAAGCAAGTGAGCCAGAAATACGTGCATCACCTGTTTTTTTATTGACACCAAATGCGAAGCCCTTGGCGTTAGACATGCCATAGTTACCAGTGTAGTAGTCTACTAAAAACCGTCTGTGCAGCACTGGGTTAAACCCAGCATCAATAATATCTGAGTCACTGAAACCCCAGCCAATGTCATCATGACAGCGTATATAGTTAAGCCAGGTTGCACGCTCTAACTTCTCGGGGATGCTATGAATACCTTTGTTAAGTAGGGTGGTGTTCTTTGTCGCAACAGCCTCCCAAAGTAATGCCATGAGAGTCGCGTTATAAGCAATTTCACATTCTTTTGCATTAATGGCATCTTCACCAAAGTATTTCACAATTTCAGTTGGCGCAACAATTGCCTCAGCAATAAACAAGACACCTGGCGAGGTTACTTGGCAGCAATCTTTAAACAATTGCAAAATAAGATGGGCTTCTCGTTCATTTTGACAAGTGCTGCCCATTTTCTTCCATAAAAAGGCAACTGCATCTAAACGTAAAATATCAACACCATGATTTGCCCAATACAGAAGGATATCAAGCATTTCAATAAAAACTGCTGGGTTTTTGTAATTCAAATCCCATTGGAAGTTATTAAATACAGTCATCACCCATTTCTTCGCTTGCTCATCCCACGTAAAGCTGCCTGGTGCAAACTCTGGGAAAACTTCTGGCATCGTTTCTTCGTAAATATCAGGAATCTGCCTATCATCAAACATATAGTAGTAATCTTGATATTTTAAATCTCCTTCACGCGCTTTCTGTGCCCAAGCATGCTCATTAGAAGTATGGTTAACAACAACATCTAACGTGATCAGCGTTTCTCGACTCTTGAGGTTTTTAATGAGTGCATCGAGGTCATCTAAGCTACCGTAAGTTTCATCCACTTTGCGAAAGTCTCTTACTGCATAGCCACCGTCATTTTCGACTTCAGGACAATCGCAGATTGGCATAATATGTACCATATTAATGCCAAGTTCTTGTAAATGACTAAGTTTAGATTGCATACCTTTGAGGTCTGTTGCATAGCCTTCGCAATAAAGTGCTATTCCTACCCATTTTTGACTTAGAAACCAGTTATGATCTCTTTCTCTTGCTAAATCTGACTCTTTCAGTGCAGGAGGGCGCTTGATATATTGCATGGCCATGGTTTTAACAAGGCTTTGTAACTGCGTATCAAAATCTTCACGATCGCCATATAAATGCTGAAATATTGAATAGATAGCAAAAAAGTTTGCACCAAGACGTGTATAAAAATGCTGTAAATCATGGTTGTTATCTTTGATATCAATTTTAATCAGAATATCGTTAAGTAAGGCATGTGATACTTGTTCGTACATAATTTAAGTGATCTTTATGATTGATTAGTCGAGATTGGTTTGTCCAAATTGGTAGTGATGAATACCCTCCAAAATACCTGCAGCATAATGGCTTTCAGCAAAGTAAATTTGCTCTAGGCCACGCAATGACTCTAACTCTTCACTATGATTACCGACGACAACTCCTAACGTGTCCCCAACTAGCATTTCACTGTCGTTACCAGAGTCACCTGAAGTCAGAAATTTTCTGAGCGATAAGTCCCACTTGTAGGCAAGGTATCGAATCGCGTGCCCTTTTGAGGCGCGAATAGGAAGGAGATCCAGAAACTCATGATGGGAATATATAACTTGAGCATGCAACTGCAGCTTCTGCAAGTATTGATTGATTTCTTCAACGGATGGCATTGCAGTTGTATCAACTAGATAACTAATTTTAAATTCTCTCTGGTTTTCAGCTGTTTGCAAGCGTATGCCGGGTATGTCCTGCATCGCTTTTTGTAGATCGTCACGGCGCCATTGGTGCTTGATGTGGTTACCCCAGCCTGTATCGGCGTTAAGTGAGGCGCCATAATTGATTTCACTGCCAACTGATGTAATAAGTACATCTGGCATTGGTACATTGTTTTCCTGTAGGATTTGAACGGTAGTTTCAAGCGGGCGACCAGTTGCAACACCAAAAGCAATGTGCCCAGCCTGCTCACGTAGCCAGGCTACTAGTTGCTGTAGGCTGTGTTTGTCACCTAAGAGCGTGTTATCAATATCGGTTATAAGCGCTAGTTTGGCGAGAGGCATTGTAGATTTTCCTGCATTGAGTGAGGTTTTGTATTGTCGTTTGATTTGTTTGCGATATTTATGGAGTAAAGAGCGCACTTCTTTCATGTATTTTTCAACATGTTTTTGCCAAGTGTAATGACGTTGTATATTTTTTAATCCATTTTTAGAAAGTAAACGCCATTTTTGACTATCCGATAATGCTTCGATTAATGTTGCTGCGATTGCGTCGCTGTCCAATGTATCCGTCAGAAAGCCATTGCGACAGTTATTTAAAATGTCGCGAGGTCCACCATCATCAGGCGCAACAAACGGTAGGCCGCTCGCTGTCGCTTCTATAAGTGTTAGACCAAATGGCTCAGTGTAAGCAGCATTAATAAAGACACCTTTTCTTTTGGCAGCATATCGATAAAGTTCTGGGATGTCATCCTGTGTAATATTTTTTGGTATTGCTACTTTTCCCCATAAATCATATTTATCAATATCAAGTAGAACATTATTCATCACTTTTTGTTGGGATTCTTCTAATTCTTTGATGTCCTCTCTTGTTCCTGCCACAATCACCAGATTGGCCATTTCCTGTAGGGCTTTATTTTGCCCATAAGCAGAGACGAGCCCATGAATGTTCTTTCTGATATCGGGACGACAAATCGTTAATATGATCGGCTTGTCTTTTTTGAAGATAAATTTATCGATGAGTAATTTTAGGTCATGACTAATGCGGTCGCCTCTAGCTGGAGGACCGAACCGAGCCTTTTCAATGACTGGAGGAATCACTCTGTAACGTTTATCATCAAAATTACGATACATCCCATATTGATCTTCTATTTCTTGGCGCGTACTGGTAACGATGAGTGAAGCATCTTGAATGATATCTTCTTCTGCTGCGATACGGCGTTGCAAATTGAATTGTCTTTCAATGGTTGACTCTTTTTTGCCTGACTTTAGTAATCGATCAAGCTTTGGCCGGCCTAGTGAATGGCCAGTATAAATAAACGGTATACCAAGTAAGTTGGAAAGTTGCCTG
>CAXIBZ010000160.1:0-4470 GCA_964022105.1 uncultured Methylophilaceae bacterium | reverse complement strand
TACAACCCAAAAGCATATTCACGTAGCCACGCTGCAGGTATTTGGCAATTCATCCCTTCAACTGGTAAACATTTCGGTCTTAAACAAAACTGGTGGGTCGATAATCGACGTCATGTAACTGAAGCGACACAAGCAGCATTGGATTACTTGCAAAAATTACATACTATGTTTGGCAGCTGGGACCTTGCACTAGCAGCATATAATGCTGGTGAGGGCACAGTGGGCCGCGCTATTGCCAGGAATCAAAAAGCAGGCTTACCAACAGACTATCAAAGCTTAAGATTGCCTATAGAAACTGAGCAATATGTGCCTAAATTACAAGCCATTAAAAACATCATTAATCAGCCTGTCCAATATAATTTAACCATTGCAACAATCGCTAATCAGCCTTATTTTGCCGAAATAGACCCACCCCATCAAATTGATGCAAAGTTGGTGGCGGAGCTAGCAGGAATTACTGACGAAGAGTTCGCTTTACTTAACCCTAGTTATAACAGACCGGTAGTAGCCTCAAAAAATAATACACATAAGCTTTTGTTGCCTGTCAGCGCAATTGAGACTTTTCAAACAAATCTAAGCAGCTATGATGATTCTCTAATCAGTTGGAAAGTGTATCAAGCAAAAAGTGGAGAGTACATTAGAAACATTGCCAAAAAATTCAATATTAGCGATACACAGTTACGTAAAATCAATGGCTTACCTAAAAACCAAACAATATCGAGAAGTTTAAACCTTCTTGTACCTAATCAATCATCAGAAGCAGATACAATCAATGTAGCAAAGCTCGCCGAGCAAAAAACAATAAATGAACGAATCACCTCGAGTACAGTCACACACAGGATTAAACCTGGCGAAACACTTAGTACTTTAGCAAGAAAATATGGCACAAATACCAAAGCTTTAATGAAGATCAATCGGTTGAAATCAACCAAAATTAAAGCTGGCCAAATTATCAAAGTAAGTGGTAAACCAAGAAGAGATATAACCAAAAAGATTTAGTTTTCGGTCCAATAGCTTAACACTTAAAGTAGAATACTTTGTATCTACTATATATAACATTTATTAAATATAATGATTAATCCAATATTTCTGATCGGAAATACAGGGATTAGGAATAGTGAATTGAAAACCTTTTTTCTAATACTTTTCTTTATCACCTTATCTGCATGTTCACAAAAAACCGAGCCCAGCATTGATTACAGTCACGACTACCCTAGCGTTGAAGGTGGTGAACTGATTAATGCGACAATAGGCGAACCAAGCAGTTTAATTTTCATGGTTGCAGGAGAGTCGGCCTCAGCACAAATTGCATCTAATATCTTCAACTCATTACTAAAATATGACGCTAATTTAGAACTTGAAGGTGAACTAGCTGAAAGTTGGCAAGTATCTGAGGACAATAAAACGATTACTTTCAGACTGAAGCCAAATTTAAAATGGGCAGATGGTAAACCTTTAACAAGTGAAGATGTGTTATTTACTTGGCAATTGGTAATTGATGAAAACACACGTAGCCCTTATGCGTCAGACTACCAACTTGTCAATAAAGCTGAAGCACCAGACGCACTAACATTTAAAGTCACCTATTCCACGCCATTTTCACCTGCGCTTAGCAGCTGGGCAAGTCTGCATATTTTGCCAAAGCATCTGTTAGTAGACCAAGATTTACGTAAAACAGCGTTTGCAAGAAAACCTGTTGGCAGTAGTTATTACCAATTAGATCAATGGAATGCTGGAGAAAACATCAAGCTCACCAGAAACCCTAACTCAACGCTTGGTCAAGCCAATATACATCAACTGATCACACGTATCATTCCAGACACATCAGCACAGTTTCTGGAATTAATGGCAGACAATATTGATAGCATGGGCTTGGACCCTATTAAATATTCTCGCATTATCCCAGCAAGACCAAAGCTTAAGCAAAACCTAAACTTATACAAAGAGTTAGGCAATAGTTACACCTATCTAGGCTTTAATTTAAAACACAAACCTTTTGATGATGTTCGGGTACGAAAGGCTATTAACTATGCGATTGATAAGCAAGAAATTATTGATGGTGTGTTTCTCGGTCTAGGGATTAACATTGCCTCACCTTATAAGCCAGGCACTCGTTGGAGTAACCCAAATCTACCCCCCACTCCCTATAATCCTGACAAAGCGCGTGCTTTACTGAAGGAAGCAGGCTTCACTGACAATGATCAAGATGGCATATTAGAACGCGATGGCAACCCATTCTCTTTTGAAATTATTACGAATCAGAATAAAGAGCGTGAAAAGTCTGCTGTCATTATTCAACGTCGACTCAAGGAAATCGGGATTGAAGTCAAAATAAGAGCAATTGAATGGGCAAGCTTTATTAGCCGATTTATTAATACAGGTGATTTTGATGTTGTGATTCTGGGCTGGGGTTTAAGTCTAGACCCTGATCAATACAATATCTGGCATTCTAGTCAACAAGCACCAGGACAATTTAACTTTGTCGGTTACAGTAACCCAAAAGTGGATGCATTACTTGAGCAGGGTCGCACTGAATTTGATCCAGATAAACGCATGCAGATATACCATCAATTTGCTGAGCAGCTGTTGGAAGATAGTCCTATAGTATATTTATCAGCTGGTTATGGTCTGACAGCTATGCACAAACGTGTGCAGGGAATAGTTAATCCAGTACCAGCGGCAGGCGTGGGGTATGACTCGCAAAAATGGTATATTCCTAAGCCTTATCGTAGAAACCAAATAAGCGCCGAATAAGCATGCTCAAATACCTGATAAAACGTGTGTTATGGATGATACCGATGCTAATTGGTATTAGTCTGATTTCATTTTTCATTATGCATTTGGCACCTGGTGATATCACCAGCACAGAATCAGCATTTGACCCCAAGAGCAGCGAAGAATCTCGCCAAAAGCTCCGTGAGCTTTATAACTTGGACAAGCCTGTCATGGTGCAATATGGGCTATGGTTGAAGCGTATGGTGCAGTTTGATTTTGGCAATTCATTTAAATCACACCAAAAACCAGTCTTTTTAGGTTACACAGATGAAGATGGTAATTATACGAAAGGAATGATAGAGCAAGCACTCCCTATTACCCTGATGATTAATGTATTAGGATTGGCCATTACACTATCACTGGCTATCCCGTTAGGCGTTATTGCGGCACGCAAATATCAAAAGTGGCAAGATAAATCAATTACACTTTTTAATTTCGTTGGATTTTCTATTCCAGGCTTCTGGCTTGCATTACTCATGATGTATTGGCTCGGTGTAGCAAATGATTGGTTGCCAATTTCAGGCCTACACAGCCTAAACTATGACCAGTTGGATACATGGGAAAAAATTAAGGACAGTGTCAGCCATCTAATTTTGCCTGTTGTCATCCCATCAGTAACTGGGTTAGCTGGTATTACCTTATTTGTGAAAAATGGAATGTTAGATGTATTGCATCAGGATTACATTACCACAGCACGTGCAAAAGGGCTCAATGAACACACAGTTGTTTACACGCATGCGCTCAGGAATGCATTATTACCACTCATTACCATTGTTGGCTTGTCTATTCCTGGCTTAATTGGTGGGTCTGTTATCTCAGAGACTATTTTTGCGATAGATGGTATGGGTAAACTGTTTTACGATGCTGTTATGAGTAGAGATTTCCCCGTGGTGATGGGAATTCTTACGATTGGCTCAGCTCTCACTTTAGTTGGTAATTTAGTCGCCGATGTTGCTTATGCATGGGCCGACCCTCGTGTACGCCGTGGGGTAGCAAGAGACTAGTTTATGCAAAAAAATCTATTATTTAAAGCATTAGCCAACCCCCTTGCTTTGACCGGCTTTGTCATTATTATCATCATGTTCTTACTGGCGATGTTTGCGCCAATTATCGCTCCGTATGACCCAGATGCTTTCGATGTAAAAGCCATTCTGCTAAGTCCATCATGGGAACATTGGATGGGTACAGATGGTCTTGGACGTGATGTATTCAGCCGCATGCTATACGGTGGACGTATTTCATTATTAGTTGGTATCGTCGCCGTAGGCATTTCAACAGCAATTGGTATCGTATTGGGGGCATTGGCTGGATTTTATCGCGGATGGATAGACACTGTGATTATGCGTGCAGTCGATATCATGCTGTCGATTCCAAGTTTCTTTTTGATTTTAGCGGTGATTGCATTTCTAACGCCTTCAATTTACAACGTTATGATTGTGATTGGACTAACCTCATGGATGGGCGTGACACGCCTTGTCCGTGCAGAATTTCTCAGCTTGGGTAATCGTGAGTTTATTTTGGCATCCCGCACGCTGGGTGCTAAAGATTTCCGCTTAATTTTTATACATTTACTGCCTAATAGCTTAACACCAATCATTGTGAGTGCCGTGCTTGGCGTAGCTGGCGCAGTGCTATTAGAATCAGGCTTAAGCTTTCTTGGGCTTGGAGTTCAAGCGCCACAAGCATCATGGGGAA
>CAXIBZ010000159.1:0-4477 GCA_964022105.1 uncultured Methylophilaceae bacterium | reverse complement strand
TCTAATAGCGTTAATATCTGTGCTTGCACAGTAACATCTAGTGCGGTTGTCGGCTCATCCGCTATCAATAATGCTGGCTCACAAGCAATACTCATTGCGACCATGACACGCTGGCGCTGACCTCCTGATAATTCATCAGGGTAACTTTCAGCCCTATCTATGGGGATGCCTACTTGCTCAAGTAGGCTTTGCACTCTTAATTTTAAAGCCAACCCTTTCAGCCCCAGATGCGCACTAAGTGACTCACCAATCTGAAAACCAACAGTCAGAACTGGATTCAATGAGGTCATTGGCTCTTGAAAAATCATACCAATCTGGGCACCTCTGATTTTTTGCATCGCCTTATTATCAAGCTCAGTTAAGTCCACACCGTTGAAGTAAACACTACCTGATGCAACTAGTTGATCAGCAAGCAAGCCCATGATAGTTAACGCAGTCAGACTTTTGCCACTACCAGACTCTCCAACGATACATGTGGTTTTACCAGAAGATAGTTTGAAGGATGAATCCCTTACCAAAAACCTTGTCGGGTCTTTTTTCAGTGAAACATTTAAATGCTCTACGCTTAGAATTTCAGTCATGACTTAATTTGCATATTATTCGATATTATAGACGATGGTAACAACCACACGCGCAATTTTATCGATGGTCGACTTATCATAAATGCCACCATAATGATTTTCAAAGTCATCATTACCGCCAACGGGCAAAATGTAGAAAGCACCTTGACGCGCTGACTTCATCACACCAACCTTAGCGCTGTCTTGCTTAACAAACTCCGTTGCTCTTGTCCGTGCGTTTTTAGTCGCATCAGCAATTAATGACATTTTAATTTCTTCTAGATTACTGACTAAATAGTTTGGGGCGTAAGCAACAACTGGTTGATTGTCTGCTCTGAGTTGTAAGAAAGCCTTGTTTGCAGCCTCAATTTTTGCTAAATCATCCGAGACAACACGGATATCCTGATAGGCCTCGTAACCCTTTTGCACTCGTCTATACCGATCACCAACTAAGACATCTTCATAATGAGGACTAAGTGTCTCAACATTCATTTCCCAAGCAGTTTTAGCAAACCCTTGTTGATCAAGGAAAGCCTCTACGACTTTTCGTGTATTGGCCACATCATCGAGCGCACCAGCTTGTGTTGGGTTAGATACGGCAATCTGAATAGTCCATTCTGCACTGTCTGCTTTGATTGGTTTTTCCGCCAAGCCTTTGACTGTAATGTTTTGTTGTCCCATCACAGCACGTTTTGCTTGTATTCCAAGAATAAAAGCTGCACTCGCCATACCGAGTGCCAATAAGAGCCCCAAAATGGTCATCGCATTTAAAAACTGTTTATTTTCAGGCATCATTTCCCCTCAAATGGTTAGCAACATCACTAATTTTGCAGCGTGTTTGCGCTTTGTTTTCCAGCAGTGGTTTTAAGGATAACTCATCTAGTGCTGCTTCATCATCGCCAAATATCGCAGCATATCGAGCACCACTACGATCTGCTTTTTTCATTTGCGATTTAAAACTACCTCCGCCAGCATGTAATACAACAGACAGGCCCTGATTCCGCAAAGTTTCCGCAAGTGCAAATGCCTTGGCTTCAGCTAGATCACCAACATTCACTAAATAAACATCTGGGACGTTATTTGCCGTGACACCATACTCTTGCATCAGCAAAATGACACGCTCTAAACCTATCGCAAATCCGCAAGCCGTTGTCGGCTTTCCACCAAGCTTTTCAACTAGCGTGTCATAACGTCCGCCCCCAGCAATGGTGCCTTGAGCACCTAGCTTTGTCGTCACCCACTCAAAAACGGTACGATTATAATAATCTAGCCCGCGCACTAAACGGTGATTAATGACAAAAGAAATACCTGCATCAGTGAGCAGTTGACACAATTGTTCAAAATGCAATTTACTGAGTCCTCCTAAGCTATCCATTAACTTAGGAGCAGCTTCGCATATTGATTGCATCCGCGGATTTTTGGAATCTAAAATGCGTAGCGGGTTAGTATGCAAGCGTCTTCTTGCATCTTCATCTAGTATGTCTACATGCAGCTCAAAATAAGCAATTAATTGTTGGCGACAAGCTGCGCGCTCTTCAGCATCGCCTATCGTATTAAGCTGCAACTCAACGTCTTCAATCCCTAGCGCATGCCACAAGCGCGCTAACAATATAATTTGCTCAGCATCTACATCTGGACCATCAAAATCGAAAGCTTCGCAGCCAATTTGATGAAACTGCCGTTGCCGTCCTTTTTGTACATTCTCATGTCGAAACATCGGCCCCATATACCATAGTCGCTGAGGCCCATTATAGGTTAGGTTTTGCTCAACTACTGCACGCACGCATCCAGCAGTTCCTTCTGGGCGTAGGACTAGCTTATCTCCATTCAACGAGTCTTCCCATGCATACATTTCTTTTTCAACAATATCGGTATGTTCGCCAACGCTGCGGACAAACAACTCGGTAGGTTCAACAATTGGCATACGAATGTTCTTGTAGCCATACTGTGCCAACACTTTGCGCGCAATATCTTCTAATCTGAACCATAATGGTGTAGCTTCCGGCAATATGTCGTAAAAGCCTTTGATAGACTGGAAAGATTTTTGTTTGTTGTTTTGACTCATTGATAACTTTAAACTGATTGAATTGGTATTGTTTTAGAAGCAATTTGAAGACGAAGCTTGCCACCTTCTGCATAATTTTTCTGCACATAATCCTCAACTATCCTCTGAAACTCTTGTGCAATATGGTCCCCTTTTAAGGTTACTGTTTTTTCTCCGTCGACAAAAACTGGTGCAACAGGTGTTTCACCTGTACCTGGCAAACTAATGCCTATGTTTGCTAGCTTGGACTCTCCTGGACCATTAACAACACAACCCATAACAGCAACGTTCATCCCCTCTACGCCAGGATATTTCGCGCGCCAAACAGGCATTTGCTTGCGCAAGTAAGCTTGTATTTGCATTGCCAACTCTTGAAAGTATGTTGATGTGGTGCGTCCACAACCTGGACAAGCTGTTACTAATGGCGTAAATGAGCGTATGCCCATTGTTTGCAGAATCTCTTGTGCAACAACGACTTCTTTCGTTCTGGGTTCATTGGGTTCTGGCGTCAAGCTCACGCGAATTGTGTCGCCAACTCCTTCTTGTAAGAGCAATGATAACGCAGCAGTTGAGGCAACAATTCCTTTTGAACCCATCCCCGCCTCTGTCAAACCCAAGTGCAGCGGGTATTCACAGCGTGCACTTAGATCCTTGTAAACAGTGACTAGATCTTGAACATTACTTACTTTACAAGAAATAATGATTTGATTTGGATCGAGACCAATTGTCAAGGCCTGCTGTGCGCTTTCTAAGGCAGATTGAATCAGCGCTTCTCTCATCAGCGCATCGGATGATAATGGTGACGCTGATTTTGCATTTTCATCCATCATCTTTGCCATTTTGGCCTGGTCAAGACTGCCCCAGTTCACCCCAATACGTACTGCCTTCTTATACTTAATTGCAGTCTCTATCATGCTGGAAAACTGCTCGTCACGCTTACTACCTTTACCGACATTACCTGGGTTTATTCGATATTTTGCTAGTGCTTTTGCACAATCGGGATAGGCTTGCAGTAGTTTATGACCGTTATAGTGAAAATCACCAACCAGCGGAACATTACAACCTATTGCATCCAAACCAGCTCTGATTGCACCAACCTGTGCTGCTGCCTCAGGAGAGTTAACCGTAATCCTTACCACTTCACTACCAGCTTGCCACAGCTCATATACTTGTTTAATCGTTTCTTGTGCATCAGCTGTATCTGTATTCGTCATGCTTTGAACGACTACTGGCGCAGGTAGCGTACCGTACAAACCACCTCCTACAGGCACATGGCCAACCATCACTTGCCGTGTATTTTTACGCATAAATTTAAAATTAATCTTAATTAAAGAAGCAATTGCCTCAACACATTATCTATCTAAACGAACACGCGCGACATTAATGCGTGTATATGGGGCTAAATCGATTGGTTTACCATCAACCACTAGTGTTGCACCATGGGCATTACCGACGACAATTTCAGCAGGTTGCCAAACATCAACAACGTCTCGATTACCTGCATATAAAATCTTGTTATAAACTTCATCCCCAGATGCATTCACTACACTTAGCCATGTTTCTTGCGTCGCAGCAAATGCTATTCTGGTTTTACCAGGCTCCGGTGCAACTTCCGCCTGTTGATTACTTTCATCAATAAGATTAGCTTCTGTTCTAGTACTTGGCTGTGTAGTCAGGCTACTCTCTGCATTTGCCGTTAATTCGTTATCATTTTTGGCGGTCAATTCCGCATCAACTGCTGTATCTGTATTGTCGGTGTTTACTGGCTCGCTTGCTGTATATAGTTCACCTTGCTCTGGCATGTCAATCTGAAAGGTAGCGCCATCCTGCATACGTTCTGTTGCTGGTAACGCCAGCTCTGGTAGTGCCTCAA
>CAXIBZ010000158.1:0-4495 GCA_964022105.1 uncultured Methylophilaceae bacterium | reverse complement strand
GCAAAAAAGGTGAGTTCATTCAAGGCATGCGAGTTACGGACGACGAAACTATGGACATCGTTGAAATGGTGCTTGGCCATGTCAATAAAGAGATTGTGCATTTAATCAATCGTCATGGCGGCAAAGCGGTAGGTTTAACCGGCCAAGATGGTAACTTTATCCACGCCGATAAACTGATGATGGAAGACATCAATGATAAACAGAAAATGATTGATGTTGGCCAGGTTGGTAAAATTAGTAAGATTGATCCTAGTATTATCAACTTCTTGGATAGCGGTGACTTCATCCCTGTTGTCGCACCAATTGGTATCGGTGAAGATGGCAGCACATTCAACATTAATGCAGATGTCGTCGCAGGCAAAGTAGCTGAAATTTTACGTGCAGAGAAACTGGTTCTACTCACCAACACACCAGGTGTGCTAGATAAAGATGGCACATTACTGACAGGTTTAACGCCAAGAGAAATTGATAATATGGTAGCTGATGGCACACTCTCTGGCGGTATGCTGCCTAAAATTGGCTCAGCATTAGACGCTGCCAGAAGCGGTGTTAAAGCCGTGCACATCATCGATGGCCGTGTCGAGCATGCATTGCTGCTTGAAGTCCTTACCGACGAAGGTGTTGGTACTTTGATTAAAGCCAATTAAACGCAACCGCATTTATTTAACGCTTCAACGTGCGTGTTTGGATCTTTGATTTAGATGATACATTGCATAATGCATCTGCTCATATCTTTCCAGAAATGAATGGTGCAATGACTGAGTACATCAAAGCGTCACTAAACCTAGATCAAGACACTGCAGATCAATTACGGAAACATTATTGGAAGATTTATGGCGCGACACTCAAAGGTCTCATGCGCCATCATGGAACGAATCCTCATCACTTTTTAAACGAAACACACAAGTTCCCAGATTTGGCAGAGCGTGTGATTCAAACGAAGCGACTTCGCCATACGCTGACTCGGCTCAAAGGACGCAAAGTTATCTTTACCAATGCACCAAGAATCTATGCTCTGCGCGTACTCGATATATTGGGTATCAGCGATTTGTTTGAGCTGGTATTCAGTGTTGAATCGTCAGGATTCCACGCAAAACCAACCATGCGTGGTTTTCAAACACTATTACGTTCAATTAAAGCAAAACCGATTGACTGCATTATGTTGGAAGATAATTTAGCAGCATTGATGACAGCAAAACGCATAGGTATCAAAACTGTTTGGATTAGCCGTCAACTTTCAAAGCCAAATTTTGTTGATTACAGGCTAAGTTCAGTATCAGCACTTGCACACCTTAGGCTATAATTAATCTAATTAACTATTAAGTCATTTCAGGGAACAGCATGGCAGGAGAACGTAAACAACAAATCTTAGAAGCATTGGCTAAAATGCTCGAAAATCCTAAACGAGAAAAAATTACCACCGCGGCACTAGCAAAAAAGCTTGATGTTTCAGAAGCGGCACTTTACAGACATTTTTCAACAAAAGCACAAATGTTTGAGGGGCTGATTGAGTTTATCGAAACCAGTATTTTTGGTGTGATCAATAAAATAACAAAAGAAGAGCCAGATGGTAGTAAGCAAATTTTCCTTATTGTTAGTATGCTACTTCGGTTCGCTGAAAAAAACCCTGGCATGACACGTGTTTTAATTGGTGACGCACTTGTTAATGAAAACGAAAGGCTGCAAGAGCGAATCAATCAACTATACGATCGGATTGAAGCATCGCTGAAACAATGCCTCAAAGTAGCGGTTGCGGAATCTGGTAAAAAAATACTGCCCGAAAGCCAAGCAAATATGATGTTATGTTTTGTGATTGGTCGCTGGCACCAATACGCAAAAAGTGGCTTTAAACGCAAGCCACTTGAATACGTTCAACAACAATTAGCATCCATTATGTAATTTAAGTGCCATTAGTTTATGGCACTTAACTATCTAGAGTAATATTTTTTCTATACCGCCTTTATTGGCTTTTTGAATGTAATCATCCATCCAATCATCACCAAGCAGGTGTTTAGCCATTTCGACGACAATATAGTCAGCTTCAATACCTGTATCATCGCTATAGCGCGACAAACCTTGCAAGCAACTTGGACAACTAGTTAGGATTTTCACACTTTCTTCAGGCTTACCAACCGTCAAACCCATTTTATCCAACCCTTTTTCTAACTCCTCTTGCTTACGGAACTTAACTTGCGTTGCAATATCAGGTCTAGCCGCTGCAAAGGTACCACTCTCACCACAACACCGATCATTTAAGTCAACATTCTGACCCATTAACTTATTTGTCACATCTGTTGGTTTATAGGTTTTCATTGGACTGTGGCATGGGTCGTGATACATATAACGCGTCCCTGTTACACCAGACAAGGTCTGATCTTTTTCCATCAAATATTCATGAATATCCAATAGTCGACAACCCGGGAAAATTTTCTCAAACTCATATTTTTGCAACTGATCCATACAGGTGCCACAAGAAACAATGACTGTTTTAATATCTAGATAGTTAAGTGTGTTTGCTACGCGGTGGAACAGAACACGATTTTCGGCTGTAATTTCCTGCCCTTTGTCATGATTACCACTCGCCGTTTGTGGATAGCCACAACACAAATAGCCTGGTGGTAATACAGTAATTGCACCCACTTCGTATAACATGGCTTGCGTGGCTAAACCGACATTCGAAAACAACCGCTCTGATCCACAACCAGGGAAATAAAACACCGCATCAGAATCATCCGTTACTTTCTCTGGGTTACGAATGACCGGCACCATGGTGTCATCTTCAACGCCTAACATTGCCCGTGAAGTTTTGGATTGCATTTTTTTCGGCATTGGCCTATTGATAAAATGAACTATCTGCGCCTTGATTTCTGCTTTACCTACGGTTGAGGGTGGTGCTTTTTTATCCTTCAATAAGCCAAACTTTTTAGCCAGGCTATTCGCAAAATTAATTGCTTTATAGCCCATTCCAATCATCGTGGCGCGCAAAAACTTAATGGTGGCAGGATCTTTTGCATTAAGGTATAACATCCCTGCCGCAGTACCTGGGTTAAATTTTTTCTTACCCTGCTCCCTCAGCAAATTGCGCATCTTGATAGTCACATCACCAAAATCAATATTGACTGGGCAAGGCTTTTCACAGCGATGACAAACAGTACAATGGTCTGCTACATCATTAAACTCATCAAAATGTTGTAGCGAAACACCGCGACGTGTTTGCTCTTCATACAGGAATGCTTCAATCAACAACGAAGTACCCAAAATTTTATTTCGCGGAGAATAGAGTAGATTTGCTCTAGGCACATGCGTTGAACAGACAGGCTTACATTTACCACAGCGTAAGCAGTCTGAAATATCATCGGCTATTTCGCCCATCGCAGACTGTTCCATAATAATGGATTCTTGCTCCAGCAATCCAAAACTTGGCGTATAAGCATTCTCTAGACCAGAGCCTGCTAGTAACTTACCTTTATTAAAGTGTCCATTAGGATCAACTTTATTTTTATACTGGGTAAATGTATCTATGGTCTCTTGATCCAAAAATTCCATTTTGGTGATACCAATACCATGCTCACCAGAAATCACGCCGTCTAACTTACGCGCTAGTGCCATGACACGTTTAACCGCACCATGCACTTCCTGCATCATCTCATAATCATCAGAGTTAACAGGGATGTTGGTGTGTACATTGCCATCACCTGCATGCATATGCAAGGCAATAAAAACGCGACTTTTCAAAATCTTTTTATGAATGCTATCCAGCGCTTCAATAATCTTTTGATACTCACGTCCAGCAAATATGTCACCTAAAGGCTCTTTCAGCTCACGTTTCCAAGATACGCGTAAATCATAGGATTGAACGGCTTCAAAGACAGTCTTGTGCTGCCCAGACTGCTCCCCGGACTGGCCCAACGCATTCAAGGGTTCGTCTAATGAATTAAGAATCAAGCGCCACTGCATGCGCATATCACGCACCAATTGCAATGCCAACACCTGTTTAGACTTCACGCTATCTTGGTCCGTATTCCCTTCTTCATCCTGTTGTAAAGGCAAATCACCTTCCAAGAAATTTTCCAACGCATCAATTAATTTCAGCTTATTATTGATTGAAAGCTCAATATTAATGCGCTCAATGCCATTGGAATACTCACCTAACTGCGGTAAAGGGATCACCACATCTTCGTAATTTTGAATGCATTGGTATGTTTGGCTATCGCAGCCGTACGAGACCGATCTAACCAGAAT
Organism: uncultured Methylophilaceae bacterium; assembly: GCA_964022105.1. Taxonomy (GTDB): domain Bacteria; phylum Pseudomonadota; class Gammaproteobacteria; order Burkholderiales; family Methylophilaceae. The sequence goes on along the minus strand of CAXIBZ010000158.1, from coordinate 253 downwards.
TTTTTACGTGCTTCTGCTGAAACCGCCACAAAACCTTCACCATCACGTGCATTACACATGCGGACTATGGCAGACGCAACCTCGCCGACAGCATCTTCATCATCTGAAGCAATATCAGCAAGCAACACCATTTTTGGTCTTTGTTGACGCGCAGCCTTGGTTGCATACCCTACCGCTTTAATATATCGCTCATCTAGATGCTCTAAGCCAGCCAATAGAACTGCGGGCTTTTGTTTAGCAGTCGCATCTAAAT
>CAXIBZ010000157.1:0-4565 GCA_964022105.1 uncultured Methylophilaceae bacterium | reverse complement strand
GGAATCTGGTCCTCACCAACAGGCACTTGCGTCGCCTTATACATCAAAATATCAGCACTTTGTAAAAGCGGATAACCTAAAAACCCATAAGTCGATAAATCTTTACTCGATAGTTTTTCTTGTTGATCTTTATAGGTTGGCACGCGTTCCAACCAGCTTAAAGGCGTAATCATGGAAAGCAAGGTATGTAGTTCTGCATGCTCTGGCACTTTAGACTGAATAAATACGGTTGCACTCGCAGGGTCAACGCCAGCTGCTAACCAGTCGATGACCATTTCCCACACACTTTCTTCAATAATTTCGGGCGTATCGTAATGCGTCGTTAATGCATGCCAGTCCGCCACAAAGAAAAAGCACTCATGCTCATGTTGTAAACGTAACCAGTTTTTGAGTACACCGTTGTAATGTCCTAGATGTAAACTTCCTGTTGGGCGCATGCCCGATAAAACGCGTTCGACCGCCATGAATTAACCTAATGTGTAAATGTAATAAAAGATAACGTTATTATACAAAGAATGTTTAAGCAAATATGCTCAAAATTAACTGACCGAAAAAATTAATAATTGGCAAAATGATTTTGCCCAAAACACCAGTAAATAATAAAACAATCAAAATAATAAACCCGTACTGCTCTAGCCTAGATAACCTTACTGCAAGATTCATTGGCAACAAACTCACAGCAATGCGCCCACCATCTAATGGTGGCAATGGCAGCAAATTGAGCACCATTAAGACGAGGTTAATCATGATGCCAACCTTACTCATTTCTAATAAAAAATAAGCAGCATAGTCAGGCGCCATTTGCGCATATTTCAGTACTAAAACCCAAAATATCGCCATCACAAAGTTGGAAGCAGGTCCTGCTGCTGCCACCCATAGCATATCTTTTTTCGGATTACGCAAACCAGCGAAATTAACAGGGACTGGCTTAGCCCAGCCAAATAACACGCCTCCTAGCATTAAAGTCAATGCTGGCAATAGAATCGTTCCAATTGGATCAATGTGCTTGAGCGGATTTAGTGTGATACGCCCCATTTTTTCAGCGGTTAAATCGCCAAAGTATTTCGCGGCATATCCATGTGATGCTTCATGCACTGTAATCGCAAAAATAATCGGTATTGCTGACACAGCTATTTTTTGTACTAACGTAAGTTCCATCATTACTTTTCTATTTACAATCCAAATGGGGAAGGGTCAGCGACCCCTTCTCTAATTAACTGGGGGCTATCTGCTGTTAAATCAATCACCGTGGTCAATCCAACATGCTGAATCTCGGAATCAATAACTAAATCCAATTGGTGCTCAAATCGCTCTCTTATTTCCCATGCAATGTTCATTGGCGTATCATCACCTGTAATGTGCAACGTCATACTTAACATCGGCTCCCCAAGCTCATCCAAAATCGCCTGCACAACAGAATGATCTGGCACACGAATACCGACTGCATTGCGCTTGGGATGCTGTAATCTACGTGGCACTTCACGCGTCGCGTTTAATATAAACGAATATGCACCTGGTGTGTTGGCTTTTAATAAGCGAAACTGACTGTTATCTACTTTTGCATAAATAGCCAATTCACTCAGATTACGGCAAATTAATGTAAATAACTGTTTGTCACCCACTTGTCTAATCTGCCGAATTTTCTCCTGTGCTTCTTTCACGCCCAGCATACACCCAAGCGCATAACTTGAATCAGTAGGATAAGCGATTATGCCGCCCTCTCGCAGAATTTCTACAGTATGCTTAATCAGCCTAGCTTGCGGATTTTCGGCATGGATAACGAAGTATTGAGCCATCTAAATTTAGTTAACCTTAACTCTTAGCATTATGATGAAAAACAAAATCAAAATATCCTATTTTGATTTTCTCATCGGAATCATGTGACTCCATTTTATACTCGGGCGCTCTATTATTAAAAATGCAAGCCAACTAATTAAAGTACTAGCACCAATTGTCAACAAAAGAGTAAGGAAGTCAGCGATAACACCTGGCGTTGTAAGTCGATGCACTACCCATGAAATAGCACCCGTTAAAGGGTTGTGTAATAGGTATAGACTATAAGAAACTAAGCCAATAAACTGCACCCAAGAAAACGCAAGCCAATCACTCATTTTATCTTGCATGCCCGCATAGATTAGTGAAGCGGTAGTCAACGCTACCATAAAAACAAAACCCGAACTTACCACGACACTTATCAAGATAATTAATACTAAATAACAGAGCGTAAACGTTCTTACTTTCCCAGCACTTTGTGACGCCCAGTATGACAAGACACCTGCTAAAAAACTATACCAATGCTGAATAAATCCGCCTGGCCAGAATGTCTCAGAAGTCACTCCAAGCGGCCAAAGTAAAGCGAGTATTGCCATCACAGCAACCAGCTTTTGCCTTACATGTGAGTATCCTCTAGTCTTCGTAATATAATCAGCAACATAAAACAGCATTGCAAAGACAATGTAGAACTGCAACTCGACACAAAGCGTCCAAAAGACAGTATTGATATGTGGTACAGCAAAAAGCTCTTGTAGAAAAAGCAAGTGCAATGCAATATCAGTAAAACCGAATGGCAACTTTTCACCGCCTAAAAAAATAGCTTTTATATAGGTAAAAAATAGTGCGAACAAAATAGCAAAATAGTAAGGTGGCGCTAACCTAATAAACCGTCTTGCTGTGAACTTAAAGGCCGAAAATAAGTTGATGTGGATGCTTTTGACTGTTAATGCCATAACAAAACCACTGAGAACGAAGAACACGGCAACACCAAAATCACCATGCGTAAAAATAATAGAATACAATAAATCAGGGGTTACAGCCTTAATCGATTCAATATGCTTACCCTCTGATAAATGAAATAAAACGACCCATAATGCAGCAAGTCCTCGCAAGCCATCTGCAAATGCAAGTCGCTTCTTACTTAGTGCTTGGTTTGTGTCAGGATGACTAAACTGCTTTGATGGCGGATTCATTTAAGGTTAGCCCAAATCTTTATAAAAAAGATTTTTCCTCCCAGTCTTGCCATACAGGTACACAGCGCACTGGTAATTCTGAAATACAACCCATTTCCATGTAGGAAATACCTGGCCCGTGGAAATCCGACCCTAACGATGCTTTCAAGCTAAATCGATGTGCGATTGTCGCAAATTGTTCATACTGAGGGATTGTATGGCTACCTGTAACCACCTCTATCGCTTCACCGCCATATTTCCTGAACTCATGCATCAGCAAGTGCATATTAATTCGCCCTAAGTCATACCGTCCTGGGTGTGCAATCACGGCGACACCTCCTGCCTGCTTAATCAGCATCACCGCCTCTTCTAAATTCATCCATTGATGATCAACGAAGCCAGGCTTGCCTTTAACTAAATCCTTTTTAAATACGGTTTTGACATCTTTAACGTGGCCGGCTTCTACTAAAAACCTTGCAAAATGGCTTCGTGTGATGATGCTGGATCCCGCGATTTCTTGCGCTCCTTCCAAGCTACCATCAATGCCAATGGATTCCAAGCCCTCAGACATTAATTTTGCACGGTGTAAACGGCCTTGCCTTACCGCACTCAACGCGTGCTTTAATGGCTGAAAATGCGGATCAAATTTCAAACCAACTATATGCAGCGTTCTATTTTTCCAGGTAACGGATATTTCTACACCGTTAATAAACTGTATGCCTAACTGCTCAGCTGTTTCTCGTGCTTCATCTAAACCGCCAATATCATCATGATCGGTTAATGCCAGGACTTTTACGCCTTGCTTGTGTGCATGCTTGACTAAATCCTCAGGCGAAAATAATCCGTCAGAAATGGTAGAATGGCAGTGTAAATCGATTGTTGCAGGCATCGCAGTGACAACTTAATAAAAGTAAACTTGTCGTATTTTAACAAAATATGGCTTAACTTGACCGTTATATAGTTGCCGTTAGACCATAAACCCTTTGCAATTGAGATTTTTGGATAAAAACACGAAAGAAAGCATGAAAGTATTTTTTGATTTAATCCCTGTCATCTTGTTTTTTATTGGCTTTAAGCTCTATGACATATTTATAGCCACTGCCATTGCAATTGGCGCCACACTGGCACTGATTGTTTACAGCAAAATGCGTCATGGAAAAGTAGAGAAAATGCTACTCATTAATGGCGCCATCATTTCTGTGCTTGGCGGCGTTACATTACTACTGCATGATAAAACTTACATTATGTGGAAACCCACTGTGCTGTATTGGTTAATGGCTGCCATCTTGCTTATATCAAATCAATTCTTTAAAAAGAATCTCATTCAAAAAATGATGGGGAAGATGCTTAACCCACCCGCTCAGACATGGAGTAAGCTCAATTTAATATGGGTTGGCTTTTTAGTTATCTTGGGGTTTCTAAACTTATATATTGCCTTTAACTATAGTGAAAACACATGGGTAAACTTCAAATTGTTTGGCGTCACTTCGATGATGTTTGTATTTATGATTGCGCAAACTTTGATTCTTAAAGACTACCTAATCGAACCAAAAGAAGACCAAAAGGAGTCCTAAATGTGGTACGCCATCATTGCTGAAGATGCACCTAACTCTTTAAAAA
>CAXIBZ010000156.1:0-4607 GCA_964022105.1 uncultured Methylophilaceae bacterium | reverse complement strand
TCCGACTGTCAGGCGACTCCGTGATGAAAAAAGTTGGTAAGCAATTTCTTTGGATATTGACAATTATGCGCTGTGTGTCAACTGGTAAAAAACCAATCGGCGTCTTGGTTCCCATGATTCATGGCTTTTTGTTTTTTTGGCCCAAGATACGCTATCCAGAAACTATCAATCAAAAAAATCAAATCAGGCAATAGATTCGTTTTGCTACTATCTGATTTTTTCCCAATTATCGACAATCAGTTTAATCGTAACGCGGTTGTTCGTTAAGAGAACTTTTTTAGGTAGCGAATAGCCATCGTGCGTTAAATAGTCGTTGTATTCAATGTTCCAGCCATCTTGGACTAAGGTTTTGGTTTTGCCTTCAATATCCCAAGTCATGGCATTGGCAATGCTGCGATTGCTTGGTTTACCTAAAGCCCAGTAGCTAAGTCCAGATAAAGGCAGACTAAAGCCTAAATTGTCTTGCGTTAGTGCCTCCGTGTCTGTGGCTGTTAATGTTTGTTTGTTGTCGGTGAAAGTAACTTGTTCAGGTGTTTTAACAATGTTTGCTACTTTTCCACCTAGTGGTGAGTATATGTCAACGTTGTCTTTATTAGCGGCGTGGTCCCAGGCGAGTCTAGCTGAGGCATTTTTCTGATTGGAAGTAACAGCGATGCGGCCTTTAATGGAAAATTCTTGGATTTTTTCTATCGCAGCCATGTGTTTAGCATGTAAAACAGACGGTTTTTCTCGATTGACCGTCTCTTTTGATTCATTGACTGGTGCTATTGTTTGACAACCAGACAATGAAGCCAATAAAACGATAATCCATCCAACTTGACTGCGCTTGACTAAGGGTAACATGCTAATCAAAACTGATGGTTTATGTCTTTTTACGGTTTAAATTTCTTGGCAGTGCTGACCAAGAGGTTGTTGTTTGGAAAATCTTTTAAAGCATTGTCCCAAATTTTTTGAGCCTCTTCTTGTAAGCCTTGTTTCCACAACACTTCTCCAAGATGCGCAGAAATTTCTGGATCGGCTTGAATCGCATGTGCTTTTCTTAAATGTTTCACTGCTGCATCATAATTGCCTAATCGATACTCAATCCATCCCAAACTGTCAAGTATGTAATGATCATCTGGAGAAAGTTTATGTGCTGTTTCAATTAGCGTTTTGGCTTCATTTAAATTGATATTGCGATCGGCAAATGAATAGCCCAATGCATTATATGCAGCAGCATAATCAGGTTGCAATTGAATGACCTTGCGTAATTCTGCTTCCATTAAATCTAACTTACCGAGCCGTTCCGCAGCCATTGCATAATCATAGATCAGCTGTGGTGTATTCGGAACTGAATTCACAGTTTTTTCAATCAAATCAAAAGCCTCTTGATGACGGTTTGCTTGGGCAAGCATCGCTGCCTCGCCTTGTACAATAGCCAATTTCTGTTCTATGGTTAAATCTTCAAGACTATCCAGCATCTCAATAGCAGCATCCAAGTTTTTAGTACGTGCTATAACATTAGCTGCAGAAAACTTTGCTTCAAGGAAATGACTATTGTTTGCAGGTATTTGTTCGTACCAGTCAAGCGCTTTTGCATCATTGTTTTTGCGTTCTGCTGTTCGCCCAAGGTAAATATACAGCTGCTCTTTGTCTTCGAAGCCATTGTCTATTGCTTGCTGGAGATATTTCTCCGCCATGTCTAACTCGTTTGCTTCAAGTGATAGCAAGCCGACTACGGCACTTGTTTCTGGGTTATCTTTAGCGCTATTAGAAAGTTTAATAAACTCTGGTTTGGCTTCCTGATGTCTTTTTAAGCTAACGAGCAGTTTTGCGTAATTCATCCTGACTTTATTCGCATCAGGATATTGTTTTAAAAAGCCCTGATAAAAAGTAACGGCAACATCAGGTGACTCTGTGGTGATGATTTGTCCCAGCATCTGTGCGCTGGTTTCCCAGCCTGGTTTAAGCGCATTTGCTTTTTCCAATGCTTGTTTTGAAGCCTCTTTATCGCCAGCAAGCCATGCTGCTCTGGCAACTGCAAACTGTGCCTCTGGTGAGTCAGGATAAGGTTGCGCTAGCTCTTTAACGACTTTTAGTACTGCTTGCTTGTCTTGTTGATTACTTAGCAAGTCGTTGATATACAAAAAGCCATCCGCACGCATTTTATCAATTGATAGTAATCTTTTAATGTGTGGCATTGCACCTTGAATGTCACCTGTGGCAATGAGCATTTGTCCTGATGCTTGTTGTGCTTCTAGTGAGTCTGGGTCGAGCTCTGCCCAAAGTGTTGCAGCATCTAGGGCTAGGCCTTGTTGGCGAGCGTATGCTGCTGACCTAGCTGCGCGCTCTGCTAAACGAGGGTCGCGTGTTTGCTTGGCTAAATCTATGAACAATTGGCTTGCTAATGATAAGTCGCCGCGTTGTCCTGCAATTTCACCAAGCAAGTATTTATACACAAACTCTGCGTTTGCTTCTTTGATTTTGGGTTCAGTGTCAGATTCGGCAAATGCAAGATTTACAGTGAATGCAAACACTAGTAAAAAAAATAATTTTTTTATATCGATCATCTAGAGATTATCCAACTTAGGATGTTTAAAGTCTTGTTTAGTCCGTGACAGTTTGAACAAGTTCATCCATAATTAAGGGTTGGTAAAATATTAGGCCTTTAATTAAGGTTTCATTAATCGTACTATAACTTTTTGCTTGAAACTTATCCAGCGATTTAGTTTCCTAGGTAATTAGATTTTTAAGAAGCGTAACTAATAACATTTTAATATGAGTGATTTTACAGTTGAAGCAATTGAGCTCACACGCCTTTATGGTGATAGAGCAGCCGTTAGTGAGGTTAGTTTTAATTTAGCAAAAGGGCAGGTGTTAGGATTTCTTGGCCCGAATGGCGCTGGCAAATCCACAACCATGAAAATGCTCACAGGCAATTTGGCGCCGAGTCTTGGTAGTGTAAAAATATGTGGTATTGATATGATTGAAAACCCAAAAGAAGCGAAAGCTTTGATTGGATACTTGCCAGAAATGCGACCTTTATACAAAGAGTTCACGGTCGATGAATACTTGACTATCGCAGCACGTTTACATAATGTGAATAGCAAGCATATCAAGCAAGCGGTTGAAATTGCTAAAGAACGTTGTGGCTTGGGTCATATGAGTAAGCGCTTGATTGAAAATCTATCAAATGGTTACCAGCAACGCGTTGGTATCGCTCAGGCCATTATTCATAGTCCTATGGTGGTGATTTTAGATGAACCAACCGTTGGGTTGGACCCAATTCAAATCCGAGACATCCGTACTTTAATTAAAGAAATTGGACAAGAACACAGTGTCATCGTGTCCACACACATACTACCTGAAGTCGAAATGGTATGTGATCATGTACAAATCATTGACCAAGGAAAACTGGTTTTTAACGGTGACATTGAAGTGTTAAAAAGCCAGCGTATGGGTAACAAGCTTCTGATAGGATTTAATAGTTTGCCAGATTTGAATGACTTGGCAAAAATTAAAGGCGTTTCTGATGTTGAGCTAACCGAGAATAATATGGTGCGCGTGCGTGTTGAAGAAGGTGCAATGCCACATGAAGCAATTGTAAAGGCATCAGTGAAACATGGTTGGGGTTTGTATCAGATAGCGCCAGATCAAACCAGTTTGGAAGATGTATTTGTGCAGCTGACATACCATGAGCAAACAACGACAGATGGAGAGCAAGCCGCTTAATTTGTGGCTGGTTGGGATTATAAGATGATATTAAGTATTGCAAGAAAAGAATTGAAGAGTATGTTTGCATCGCCAATGGGATGGGTGATTTTGGCACTACTTATGTTTTCATTTGGCACTTATTATTTAAATGGGGTCAATAACTATTTTGAGGTGATGTCTGGCTCTATACGACCTGCCGAACGAGTGGGAGTCACGCAGTTTGTCGGGCAAAATGTTTATGGTCTTGCTTCTTTTATTATGTTATTTGCTGTGCCGCTACTATCAATGCGCCTAATATCGGAAGAGCGCCGTAATCAGACTTTGCCCTTTTTGTTTAGTGCTCCGCTTTCAATTATTGAAATTGTGATGGGTAAGTTTTTAGGATTGGTTATTTTCCTGAGCATTTTGATTGTTTACATTGGTCTGATGCTTTCAACGCTTAATATATGGTCGGATATTGATTTCGGTTATATCCTCTCAAACTCATTTGGGCTGTTCATGTTGGTAGCAAGTTTTTCTGCTTTAGGGCTATATTTCTCTAGCTTAACTTCTCAACCAGTGGTCGCAGCAATATTAAGTTTTATTGCACTATTCGTATTAATGATTTTGGATCGTTTTTTTGCTGGCGACCCTAGTAGTACAATGGCTCAGCTTTCCTTTATGAAGCATTTTCAATCATTCGCTGGTGGTTTGATTGATACCGCAGACATAATCTATTTTCTTTTATTTATTTTGACTTTCTTAATTTTAACGATTCGTCGTTTAGACGCAGACCGTTTAAGAGGCTAATCAGGTTACAGTATGAAAATGAATCGCAGTTTAAAGCTCCAAATGTTGGCGCAAAGTTGGTTTTTTGTTATTTTATTTATCGCACTAGTGGTCATTCTTGGCTATCTCGCACATCAATATCGTTA
>CAXIBZ010000155.1:0-4641 GCA_964022105.1 uncultured Methylophilaceae bacterium | reverse complement strand
CTGAGAGCTCCCCTAGTCCTTTTTCTTGGCGGTCTAGTGCAATACTCACACCACATGGTGTTGCGCCATGCGCTTTAATAATGGAGACAGATTCTCTGATTGAGGTACCTGCCGAAATCACGTCATCAATGATTAATACATGACCAAGTAATGGTGCCCCGACCACAGTGCCACCCTCGCCATGGTCCTTAGCCTCTTTACGGTTATAGGCATAAGGTAAGTTTCGACCTCTTCTCGCAAAAGCAATAGCAATGCTAGCTGCTAGTGGTATGCCTTTGTAAGCAGGACCAAACAACATATCAAACTTGATGCCTGATTTTTCTATACTATTGACGTATAATTCACCTAGTTTTAACAAGCTGTCACCATCATTAAATAAGCCAGCATTAAAAAAGTATGGGCTAAGCCGACCAGCTTTGGTTTTGAACTCACCAAATTTAAGTACTTCTTTGCTAATGCAGAACTGGATGAACTCTTGTGACAAGTTTTGATGGTTATGTGACATATTTTGTATTAATAAAAGGAATTAAATGCGCATTATAACGTTGAATTTAAATGGAATCCGCTCTGCAGCGAATAAAGGATTTTTCTCATGGCTACAACAAGTGCAGCCTGATGTGATCTGCTTACAAGAATTGAAAGCGCAAGCCGACAATATGACACAAGAGATGTTAGCACCTGAGGGTTATATTGGAACATTTCATTATGCGCTAAAGAAAGGCTATAGTGGGGTAGGTATTTATAGTAAGCAAAAGCCTGATGAAGTCATCGTTGGGCTGGGTATACAAGATATCGATGATGAAGGGCGATATCTAGAGTGCCGCTTTGGCAAGCTGTCAGTAGTTTCTCTCTATTTGCCTAGTGGTTCAAGTGGCGAGGAAAGACAGGCGTTTAAATATAGTGTGATGCATCGGTTTATGCCTCATTTAGAGCAGCTTGTTCAAAGTGGACAGGAGGTTGTTGTTTGCGGCGATTGGAATATTGCACATCAGGAGCAAGATCTTAAAAATTACAAAGGGAATCGCAAAAACTCGGGGTTTTTCCCAGAAGAGCGCGCATGGTTGACGGATTTATTTAATCGTGTTGGTTGGGTTGATGTGTATCGCAAGCTGTATCCAGACACTACCGATAAGTGCTATACCTGGTGGAGTAATCGCGGCCAAGCCTATGCTAACAATGTTGGTTGGCGGATCGATTATCAGGTAGCCACACCAGCGCTTGCGAATAAAGCAATAGCTGCTTCAATCTATAAGGATGAAAAATTTAGTGATCATGCGCCGCTGATCATTGATTATCAGGACTAACGGCAAAAATCTAATGCTAAACTTTGGATAACTCTACCATTTGTGCTGTCTTGCAAGAAGATAGCCGCACCAGCATTTTTGTTTGCCCATGACGCATGTAATGTAAAGTTTTTGCTAAACTGATTTTGGTTGTTGATTTGGTAGGCACCAAATAATTTGCGTACTACGTAGTCATGTTTTAATTGTCTGCCTGCATTTTCACCAGCTTGCACATTGGTGACTAGTCCGTTTTCATAAAGCGCTACATAAATATCAGTCGATTTGAGTTGGTCCGGACTTAGCGATTCAGCATTCGTCTTAAGCATCAGGCTTCCATTCGCTTGGGTGACAACGCTTAAGCTCAGATTTGCTTGAGTAGCCTTTTCTTGCATTTCATTAATAGCGCTGTGCAAGCGGCTATCATCCCAACCTTTAAAATCACGGCCATTAAAGACAAATTGTGGTGTGTAGACAAACCCAGCACCACCGAAAGCAGCCGTTTTGCGTTGTCTATCGCTATATTCAGCTTTTGAAAATTGATCTTTCCATCCAATATAATCCCAATAGTCGACATGAAATGCCAATGGCGTGACTTTGCTTTTGTCATGCTTAATTTGGCTGATCCATTTGTCAGCTGGTGGGCAACTACTACAGCCTTCTGATGTATAAAGCTCTAACAATGGGATTGAATTATTGCCAGTTTTAGCGGAGCATTCAGAAGCGAAAACCTGACTTTGACTGAGCAAGAAAATACTGGCCAGCAGACCAGTAAGTGCAGTGCTTGTTTGCATGACTATCACTCCATTAATTGATTGGATAGTGATTAGTCGCGCTTACCAGCAAGACCTTACATTTCTATTTTCTGTTGATCACTGCCTCTTTCATTCCAAGGTGCAACCTTAAACAGCAATAGCATGCCTGGTATAGCTAACAACGTACATACATAAAAGAATATTTCCCAGCCTAATGCTTCAACCATACTACCAGTGAGAGCGTTAAAAATGGAGCGGGGTACTGCAGATAAACTAGTAAACAATGCCAATTGTGTAGCAGTATAAGCAGGGTTTGTTTCGCGTGCCATGTAGGCAACATAAGCAACTGTACCAAGACCAACACCCAATGCCTCCCCACCAATGACAACTGCTAGCATGCCACGTTCAATTAAGCCTATGTTATCAAATGGGCCGGCATGCGCCAGCCAAGCAAAGCCAAGAATGGTGACCAGTTGCACCACCCCAAACACCCATAGACCACGGTTAATCCCTACTTTAAGCATCCAGAATCCGCCGATAAACCCGCCTAATATTTGCATAACTAAGCCACTACCTTTGACGATAGTGCCAATATCAGTATTGCTAAACCCCATATCAATATAAAACGGCGTGGCCAGTGCGGTGGCCATGCTGTCGCCAAGTTTGTAAAGCAAGATAAAAAGTAATACAAGTAATGCATGGTTAAGGCCGGCACGATTAATAAATTCAGTAAATGGCTCTACAACAGATGCGTATAAAGTTTTTGGTGCTTCAGCACGGTGTGGCTCGTTCGCAAAAATGGTCATCAAAATACCTGGAATCATAAATAAAGCGACTATCCAGAACACGGATGACCAAGGCAAGTGATCAGATAAGATAAGGGCTAACGCACCCGGGACCAAACCAGACACACGGTAAGCGTTTACATGAATGCTGTTACCTAGACCAAGTTCTTCATCACTTAAGATTTCGCGTCTAAAGGCATCAATGACAATGTCTTGGCTAGCAGAAAATAGGGCAACTAAGGTCGAAACAACAGCAATGCTAGTAATGTTAAGTTGCGGATTAAAAAAGCCATAAGCGCAAATGGTGACGAATAAAGCAATTTGCGTAATTAACATCCAACTGCGGCGGCGACCCATAGGCGCAATTAGATTGTAACGGTCCATGAGTGGCGACCAAATAAATTTCCATGTATAAGGTAGCTGAATTAGTGCAAACACTGCAATTGTTTTGAGATCTATCCCTTCTGTACGCAACCATGCAGGTAGTAGCTGAAAGAGTAAGTAAAGTGGCAAGCCAGAGCTAAAGCCAAGCACCATGCAGGCTAGCATACGCTTATTAAATAAGACGTCTTTAATGCTTGGTTTTGGTTTGTTGTTAAGGTTTGTGTTGTTATTTGCCATGCTAGATTTTCTTAGATAAGAACTTTTACGCTACCTTATCATATGTGAGATTAGAAAATATGTGTAATGTGATTTTAGTTATAATGGTGGCTCAACCGACTTAGGTTATCAATTAAATTAAACTTTGTTGTTTGTGCTTTGTCGTAATTTTTATGTTCTAGATGGAACCATAGCGTTCCTGCCTAAGTAGCAATCAATCTATTTTATCGATACACCATCAAAATTTGCTAATTCATTAGCATCATTTCGTATTTTTACGGACTTTAGTTAAGGGGATTATATGAAGTTATTAGAAACAATCGCTATCGTTTCAATAATAATAAGTCAGACTGCAAATGCAGATACTGTTAAATTAAAAAATGGTGATGTGTTAACAGGCACTGTCATTAAAAAAGAGACGGGTAAGTTAGTATTTAAAACTAAATATACAGGCGAAATTAAAATAACCTGGGCTGATATTGCCAGCTTAAGTACTGATAAGCCAGTGACCGTCATGTTGGCTAACGACGCTAGTTTTACTGGACAGATTAAACATGTTGATGATGGTAGAGCGCAAATACAACTTTCAGGCTTAAATACCAATGCAGATGTTGATCTTAAAGATTTGGCCTATATCAACCCCAGCCCAGAAGTATCAGGCAAAGGTGTTGCTTGGTCAGGATATGCAAATTTGGGTGGCGCAACGTCTAAAGGTAATACTGACAATAGTCAAATTAGGTTTGATACGGAAGCGATTGCAAGAACAAAACAAAATAGGTATACCATTGGTGCTTATGTGAACAGAGCAAAAGCAGACGGCGAAAGTACTGCGTTTAATAGCAAAGGATATATGCAGTACGACCACTTCCTAACAAAGCAGTGGTATTTATATGCGAATGGCTCACTAGAAAATGACAAATTTAGAGATATTAACTTGCGATCGAGTGCTGGTATTGGTACAGGTTATCAATTTTACGAACAAGAAAATTTAAATTTATCAATCGAGGGTGGTGTCAACTATATCAGTACTGATTTTAACTTAGCAGAAGATGATCGCTATGCCAGTGGTAGGTGGGCATTAAAATATGATCAGTTAGTTTTTCAAAGTGTAAAGTTCTTTCACCAGCATGAAGTGTTAGTGAGTTTGGAGGATGTAGCCAACACATTGGTATTTAGTAAAACTGGGCTAAGGGTACCCATTGCAAACAATTTAAATGCATC
>CAXIBZ010000154.1:0-4655 GCA_964022105.1 uncultured Methylophilaceae bacterium | reverse complement strand
AGGATAATATAGAACTTCTTAGCCATTTTACGAGATTGCATGCTTAAGAAGTCTCATTGCTATTGTTCGTCACTGTGATTTATAGTGCTTCAGCAGCAAAATCTGCCAGTCTTGACCGCTCACCGCGTATTAATGTCATATGACCATTGTGGACCCAGCCCTTGAATCTATCGACAACATAAGTTAGCCCTGAACTGCCTTCTGTTAGATAAGGGGTGTCAATTTGTTCAATATTCCCTAGGCAAACTACTTTAGTACCAGGTCCAGCTCTGGTTATCAATGTCTTCATTTGTTTGGGTGTTAAGTTTTGTGCTTCATCAATAATGAGGAATTTATGTAAAAAAGTCCTGCCGCGCATAAAGTTTAGCGACTTGACTTTAATTCGTGTACGAATCAAGTCTTGAGTCGCCGCACGTCCCCATTCACCAGCCTCTTCATCGGTTTTGTTCAGAACATCGAGGTTATCTTCTAACGCACCCATCCATGGCGCCATTTTCTCTTCTTCTGTACCAGGTAAAAAGCCTATGTCCTCACCAACTGGTACAGTAACCCGCGTCATAATGATTTCGGAATAGAGTTTTTTATCTAATGTTTGCGTTAAAGCGGCTGCTAGTGTGAGTAGCGTTTTGCCTGTTCCCGCTTGCCCCAACAGTGTAACAAAGTCTACTTGAGGATCCATCAACAGGTTTAAGGCAAAATTTTGCTCACGGTTGCGAGCTGTAATTCCCCAGACATTGTGTTTTGGCTGTGAATGATCTTGAATTACTTCTAAGACAGCGCTATTGTCTTCAATCTTACGGACAATAGCGTGAAATGGTTTTTCATAGTCATAGTATACAAATTCATTGACGATAAAGCTGCTGACTAGTGGCCCAGTGATGCGATAGAACATGTTGCCAGATTCTTGCCAGGACTCCATGTCTTTGCTGTGGTTTTCCCAGAAATCTTGCGGTAGCTCTTTGCAGCCAGTATAGAGTAAGTCTGTGTCTTCTAGTACTTTGTCATTAAAATAATCTTCTGCTGCCAGTCCCATCGCTCTGGCTTTAATGCGAATATTAATATCTTTACTAACTAAAACAACTTCACGGTCAGTGTGAAAATTATGTAAATTTAGTACGACACTAATAATTTGATTGTCAGCCTTGTTGCCTGCTAACCCAGGTAACTCTGCAGTAATTTGGTTGGTTTGCAAAAATAGTTTACCAGTTACATGCTTGTTGCCTTGAATGGCCAGAGGACAGCCTTGTTCCAAGTTGACTGAGTCTGCGCCGACGATTTCTTCCAAATAGCGGCTAGCTTGTCTTGCATTGCGCGCAACTTCGGTCAGCCCCTTTTTATTATTATCTAGTTCTTCTAACGTCACCATGGGTAGAAAAATGTCATGTTCTTCAAACCTGAATAGCGAAGATGGGTCGTGCATTAATACGTTGGTGTCTAATACAAAGAGTTTGGGCTTGGATGAATTCTTTTTTACCATGAGTCTTCTTTAAAAGAGGGGTTGTAGGTTAAAGTGATTGAATAAAAGCGAGTACTTCAGCAACATGATCTTTTACTTTCACTTTTCTCCATTCCTTGATTAGTACACCATTCTGGTCAATCACAAATGTGCTTCGTTCAATACCACGGACCTGTTTACCATACATATTTTTCATTTTGATGACATCAAATAGCTTGCAAGCGACTTCATCAGTGTCTGAGAGCAATTCGAATGGGAAATTGAATTTAGCTTTGAAATTTTCATGTGATTTAATAGAGTCGCGAGAAATACCAAATATATCGGTATTTGCTGCTTGAAAGGCTGCGTAAGCATCTCTGAAGTCCGAACCTTCCGTCGTGCAACCTGGCGTTGAGTCTTTAGGGTAAAAGTAAATGATTAAGTTTCTGCCAACATAATCAGAGAGCTTGAAGGTGCTTCCGCCACTTGCGGGTAGTTCAAACTCTGGAATATTTTTGTTTTGCATAGTCTACATTTTCCTATCAAGTTCTATTGTTGTAAAAATTAAGCATTAAAGCAAGCATAATTAAGAGAAAACTGGACTAGCAAAGAAAATCGTTGTTGTAAGTTGCATATAAATTAACTTTGCTGTGGAAGCCTGATTTTTATCATTGTCCCTTTAGGTTTTGCTGAATGAAATGAAATCTCTCCATTTAATACTTCGCATGCTTTAAACGCAAATGGTATACCCAGGCCAGTGCCGAATCGTTTTGTTGATTTTCCAGGGCTGAGCGTGCCCGGCTCAGGCTTAAACGGCATGCCGTTAGCTTCATCACTAATCGTAATTTCCAGATATTGGTCAATCATTGCGGCAGTGATTTCAATCTTACTATCTTGCGCGGATGCTTCAACTGCATTCAGGATCAGATTATAGAAAACCTGCTCCAATAGATGCTCATCCGTCCAAATTAATTGTTTATTGGTGTTAATTTTTTTAACAATAGCGATATTTTTCTCTTGTAATTTTTGCTCGAGTGGAATGAGTGCACTTTTAATAATGTTATCTATCGGCACTGTGCTTAAAGCTGGTTTAAGTGGATGCAAATAGGCCAATAATGACGTCGTCCAGCGCTCCAGTCTGTCAACGGTGCTCATGATGCCTTTAATCGACTCTTGTGTTTCTTTGTCGTCATTTGGCACTTCAATGATTTGTGCTGTTGCTCTGATGCTGGCTAGTGGGTTTCTGATGTTATGCGCAAGCATGGGAACCAAAAGGCCTAAAGCGGCTTGTTTTTCAGTTCTGATTAAAGCCTCTTGGCTTTCAGCTAAATCATCAGCCATCTTGTTAATTTCTTTTGATAGGATTGATAGCTCTTCTGCCCCAGCATCAGGTACTTTATGTTGTAAGTTCCCTTGACTGATTTCTTTTGTCGCTTTCATCATCGCGTTGATTGGATTGACAATCGCGCGCTTCAGCAATGTGCGCGAAAGTATCAGTAATAAGCCAGCAAGCAGGATAGGAATAATCAAGATGATCATAGAAATTTGTTTAGCATCTTGTAAACGTTCTTTTAACTCATTTTGTTTTAGTGCAAGCAGATTCTCTGCTCGTTTTGATACGGTCTCATAACGACTGAATATGCCTGTTTCCATGTCATGGTAAAGTGTTTTGCGTGACTCTGCAGTTGGACTGGTTTGATACTGAAGGAACATGTCTGGCGCATTATTAGCGAAGGCCATATAGTTTTCTTTTAGAACAGAGATTGCTTTTTTTTCTTCATTGCCAATAGAGAGACGCTGAAGGTTATCAAAATGTAGCAAGATAGATTTAGTGTAAGCTTTGTATTCTTCTTTCGCCTTGCGTTCATCTAACAAAAAAGCGTCAAATAATTCTTTCATTTGACGGTACAAATCGCCGCGTGTCTGCTGTATTTCCTGTATCAGAGAGTGTATTCGTTCGGATTCTTGTGCCGATTTATCCCAAAGGTGTATACCTAAGGTGCCGCCCATGACAGCTAATAAGATTAAAGAAATGAATATAAGTTCATGTCCCAGCAGCAAGTCACGTAATGTTCTTGTTTTTGGGGTGCGAAGCTTTCTATTAACCATTGGCTAATTTAAAGCTAACTGGGACAGTAATGTTAAATGAGCGACCTTGCAATGTTTTTGGTGGCGCAGGGAAGGGTGCTGCCTTTTCTACCATTTTTAGTGCTTGATTATCTAGCGCATCATAACCACTACTTTCACGCACGATTGCTGATAATACATTACCATCACTGTCTAGCTTTAAATCTAATAATGTTGTGCCTTCCCAGCCACGTCTTTGCGCAATTTTAGGATAAGACTTATGTTTAGCGATAGCTCTTCCTAATATGTTTCCATAGGCACTGAGTGCGTTGTCAATTTCAGCTTGCGATGGTTCTTGTGGTGGTGGCGGTTCAACTGGTGCTGGCTGCGGTATGACTACTTCTGGTGCTTTTTCAACACTTGGCTGCACAGCGATAACATTCTCTACCACTGGCGGGGGTACATATTCAGGCTCCTCAATCGGAGCTGGTGCCTCTTTTTTGATTGGTTTAGGCTTGATGACTGGTTTCGGTTTTCTCTTAACTGGCTCTGGTTTTGGTGGTTCTGGTATATCTATTGGTGGCAGTGGTTCCACTATTGGCGCAGGCAGCGCTGGTGGCGTTGGTTGCTGTAACTCAACTTTTAATACTTGTCGCTTTTCATCTGGTGGTGAAAAGTTGAAGTTTGGTATAAGGATAACCAGAAAAATATGCAATAACATCGAAGCAATCACTGCCCAGATAATGCCATTTCCATCTAATTTAATACTGTTAATCGATGTGTCCAAAGCGTGCTAATTTAAAAGGTAAGCCTTTGATTATACTATGGCTTGATGAGATTTGTTAACTCCCAATAGTGGTTTTATACAACCATTATGATTTGGTTATGTTAAATGACACCTTTAAATGGCTGAACATCAACCATTGTACCAATGTCACATTGCGCAACTTCCTCCGATAGTACAATAAAGCAATTTGCTTTACTCATACTGCTTAAAATGCCAGAGCCTTGATGCAAAATAGGCGTGACTTTCCATCTTCCACTATCTTGAAATAAAATGCCACGTTGAAATTCGACACGCCCTTTTGCTTTTTTTATTATCTCTGTACATTCAACACGAATTGTGGGCAGGGGTTTGACAGTGCCATCCATG
>CAXIBZ010000153.1:0-4663 GCA_964022105.1 uncultured Methylophilaceae bacterium | reverse complement strand
ATTCTAGGGTGACATTAATATCCTTATTTGGCATAATGAGGTCATTCCAAACAAATGTATAGTCAAGCAATTACACTAAATCAGCAATAACGCTTAATAAACGCTTAAATATCAATATCTAAAGGTCCTGTATGTCAAGCTACGTCATCCCATTTGAAAACCTTCGTAATACTGATGTGCCTTCTGTAGGCGGTAAAAATGCCTCTTTAGGTGAAATGATATCCCAGTTGAGCGCTAAAGGTGTGCGCGTCCCAACTGGTTTTGCAACCACGGCACAAGCTTACCGAGAATTTTTGGCTCAAAATGGTCTTGATAAAAAAATCAATGCTGAGCTTGATGCTTTAAATGCAGACGACACTCAAGCATTGGCGATATGTGGACAAAAAATACGTAATTGGATTATGGAAGCTGAGTTTCCTGAATCACTCAACAAAGCAATTGCAGAAAACTATAATAAATTAATTGAAAAATCAGCTAAAGGAACAACATTTGCTGTTCGCTCATCAGCAACAGCTGAGGACTTACCTGACGCATCGTTTGCTGGTCAACAAGAGAGCTTCTTGAACATCCATGGTTTAGACAATATTAATCACGCCATCAAAGAAGTCTTTGCTTCTTTATATAACGACCGTGCTATTTCATACCGAGTACATAAGGGCTTTGTTCACGCTGATGTAGCATTGTCTGCTGGTGTTCAGCAAATGGTTCGTTCAGACATTGGCTGTGCTGGTGTAATGTTCTCTATCGATACAGAATCTGGTTTCAAAGATGTTGTCTTTATTACCTCATCTTATGGCCTCGGTGAAACAGTTGTGCAAGGCGCAGTAAATCCAGATGAATTCTATGTGCATAAACCTCTATTAGCAAAAGGTAAACCAGCCATTATAAGACGCACAATTGGTTCTAAATTGATCAAAATGATCTTTTCAGATGCAACGCAGGCTGGTAAGTCAACGCATACAGTTGAAGTGGATACTGCCGAAGCTGAACGTTTCTCTTTATCTGATGAAGATATACTTGAATTAGCAAACTACGCGATGACAATTGAAGCACATTATGGCTGCCCTATGGATATTGAATGGGGTAAAAATGGCTTAGATAACAAACTGTACATATTACAGGCACGCCCAGAAACGGTTAAGTCACAAGAAGCAAATAACAATGTCACAGAAACATTCACATTGAAAAAACATGAGAATAAACCACTGGTTGTAGGTAGAGCAGTGACACAAAAAGTTGGTGTTGGACCTGTTCGCATTGTTCTAGATCCAGCAGAAATGCATGAAGTGCAACCAGGTGACGTACTAGTTGCCGATATGACAGACCCTAACTGGGAGCCTGTAATGAAACGCGCTAGTGCGCTTGTCACTAATCGCGGCGGCCGCACATGCCATGCAGCGATTATTGCAAGAGAGCTTGGCATACCTGCAATTGTCGGCTCAGTCGATGCAACAGACTTATTACGGGAAGGTGAAATAGTTACAGTATCCTGCGCTGAAGGCGAAACTGGCTTTGTTTATCATGGTGAAATGGAGTACTCAGTTACCACTGAAGAGAATGAACCACTGACAACACCGCCTTGTAAGATTATGATGAATGTAGGTAGCCCAGACATGGCATTTAGTTTTGCACAAACACCAAATGATGGTGTTGGCTTGGCAAGACTAGAGTTTGTTATTAATAATATGATTGGTATTCATCCAAAAGCAATTCTTAACATTGATGCAATGCCTGCTGCAATCCAAGCAAAAATCCGAAGCAGAGCCCGTGGCTACGCAAGCCCTAAACAATTCTATATTGATAAAATCAAAGAAGGTGTAGCGACGATTGCAGCCGCTTTCTATCCAAAACCGGTCATCGTGAGAACTTCTGACTTTAAATCAAATGAGTACAAAAAACTCATCGGTGGCGATATTTATGAACCAGACGAAGAGAATCCGATGATCGGCTTCCGTGGTGCGGCAAGATATATTGATCAAGACTTTCGAGAATGCTTCGATATGGAGTGCCAGGCGATGAAACAAGTTCGCGATGTCATGGGGTTTACCAATGTTGAACTCATGATTCCTTTTGTACGTACCATTGATGAAGCAAAAGCAGTCACAGAGATTATGGCAGCAAACGGACTAAAACGCGGCGACAATGGCCTGCGCCTTATTATGATGTGCGAAATTCCTTCAAATGCCTTAATTGCAGACCAGTTCCTAGAATACTTTGATGGCTTCTCGATTGGGTCAAATGACCTCACGCAATTATGTCTAGGTATGGACAGAGACTCTGGCATCCTTGCTGATGGGTTTGATGAGCGTAATGATGCTGTTAAAGAACTACTGAAAATGGCAATTAGCGCATGCAACAAACAAGGTAAGTATGTAGGAATTTGCGGTCAAGGGCCGTCAGACCACCCTGATTTTGCTGAATGGCTCATTAAGCAAGGCATTAAATCAGTATCTCTAAACCCAGACACTGTGGTTTCAACATGGCAGCGCTTGACTAAGTAGTTGATAAAAAATAACAATGTCACAACGCTCAGTATTTATCGTCTCGGATAGCACCGGTACAACAGCCGGTGCGCTGAGTAAACTGCTGGAACATTTCCCCAATACGGAATTTACGATATCAAGGCTGCCGTTTACTGATAATTTAGAGAAAATTGAAGCCGCGAAACTCAGCATTGAAGTAGCTGCCGCTGCTAGCAAGAGCTTGCCTATTGTAATTATGTCACTCGGAGATATAGCGCTGCGAAACAAGTTGAAAGAAACACCCGCTTACTATATTGACCTATTTAATACCTTTATAGACCCACTAGGTATAGAACTCAATGAAAAACCTTTAACAGGTTCTGGTATCGCACATGGCGCAATGGGTCACAGCTATGACGAGCGCATTGATGCTATCAACTTCTCACTAAACCATGATGACGGTCAAACTGATGCAAATCTTGATCAGGCACAAGTGATACTAGTAGGTGTCTCGCGCTGTGGAAAAACACCTACTAGTCTTTACTTGGCGATGCAGTTCGGAATTAAAGCAGCTAACTACCCTCTTATCCCAGAAGATTTTGAGCGAGGTACTTTACCAGAATCGCTATTGAAACATATGGATAAGATATTTGGCTTGTCGATCAAACCAGAGCGATTACATTCGGTCAGGAGTGAGCGCCGTCCTGATAGCTTTTACGCATCATTGAGTAACTGCCGTAATGAGATAGCAACTGCTGAAAAAATGATGCGAAAGTACAATATTAGCTGGGCAGATTCAACGAGCCGATCTGTTGAAGAGCTTTCTGCTATTATTATGCAAAAAATCAAACAACCCAAAAAACAAATGCACCCAGCAGAACAAAGAATTAAGTAAGCTTCATTCCCTTCCTCTATTTAAGAAAAGGTTTTATTTCCCGCATAATATCTTCTGAGTCAGGCTTAGTCATACTAGAGAATGCAGTGATTTTTTGACCGTTCGGTGCAATCACATATTTGTAAAAATTCCATTTCGGCGTGGTGCCTGTTCGATCTATTAGCTGCTTATAAAAAGGGTTGACGTCACTCCCGCGTACAGCACTTTTAGACATCATTGGAAACTCAACGCCATAAGTCATTTTACAGAAATCACCTATTTTCTTATCGTCAGATAATTCTTGTTTAAAGTCATTTGATGGAAAACCTATGACTAGCAAGCCCTGCGCTTTATATTGATTGTACAGCCCTTCTAGCGCCTCAAACTGTGGCGTGAATCCACACTTGCTAGCAGTATTGACCACCAAAATTGGCTTGTCTTGATACTCGCATAAATCAAACGTCTTTCCATTTAATGTTTTAAACTGATGATTATAAAGCGCATCACATTCTGCGTATGCCATTGTATTTACCCCAACCATAAAAAGTAATGAAACCAAAATCTTAATCATACATCCTCCCAAAATAGTGACATTGTGACCACACTTAAGATAAATCGTTCTTGAACGTCGCATATCATTTTTTTGCTATTACTTCATGCAACATATCATGACAATATCTGTCACCCATGCGAACAATATTGGCATATGTTGAACAATTGGCATACTTGATGACAATTTTGCCATTCTTGCTATTTCAACTCTAATATTAGCCATACTTAAATGCATATTTAAACTTATTTATCAATTAGTTAGGTGGATATATTACGGATGGCATAAAAAATGCTCAATCTAAACTAATCTTATTGTAGTAGTTGAAGGACAAAACAAATTGCAAGACATTAAACAAAATATTAAAAGTAAAATCAATGACATAGACCAGATGCTCAACGATTTGAACTCAGATGAGAATGCGCTTAACAAGGCAGATGATATCAATAAAATTATTGAAATTAATCATTTAGATCTTGTTGATGTACTAAACAACATTCTTAATTAGCGCGGTGTTTTCTATTTTTATTGAAAGTTATCGGTAACAAGAACTGGCATGTTATGTGCATGCTGAATATTACAACTAACATTACATTTTGGATGAAAAGAAAGGTAAGGTTACTAATATGGCAGAAACAAGAACTACAGCAAAAGAAATAGAAATTCTAAATCAACGGCTAGAGGACCTTGCAGGTGATGAATTAAGTGATTTTAACGATGATCTTGAGTTAAATGCAGATTTAGATAAATTCACTGATATGGATATATTTTCAGAAA
>CAXIBZ010000152.1:0-4722 GCA_964022105.1 uncultured Methylophilaceae bacterium | reverse complement strand
GTACCGACTTTATCTTATCGGCAGAGATTATTGTCATCGCATTGGGCACAGTTACTGCCTCAGTTTTCCTCAAGCAAGTCCTCGTCGTCTCATTGATTGCCATCGGCGTAACTATTTTTGTGTATGGTTTGGTGGCAGGCATCGTAAAACTAGATGATGTTGGCTTGCATTTATTACTCAAAAAAGGCCAAGGATTTTTTAAACAACTGCAAAGAAGGCTAGGCCAAATCATTCTAAACCTTGCTCCGTATTTAATGCGCGGGCTCACCATTGTTGGCACTGCAGCCATGTTCTTGGTTGGTGGCAGCATTATCAGGCATGGCATTCCAGCATTACACCATCTTAATGAATACGCATTTGAAATTAGCAGCCACATTTCAGCGAATAACACTTTACTCACAAACTTAATAACTATATTATTCGACGGTATGTTAGGTGTACTCGTTGGTGCTTTAGCTGTAGTTATTTTCATATTCTTTCAAAAGAGTATTTCCAAAAAGAACCTAAACCCTAGACCACTTAACAAATAGTAATTAAATTATCACCAAGACAATGATTTACGGTGCAATAACAGCGTGTCATTTGCTATATGTTTAAATTTTAATTCAAAAAAAAGAAAAACATACCTTATGAAATGCTTTATATGTTACCAAATGCAGTTGTTACACCGCTTGAATTCATAGCAAAGATTACAGGGTGGAACGGACAATACGAAATTAATATTGTTGGCTATATTACAGCCGCCATAATTTTCCTATTTCTATTTTTATTCGCAAAAACCAGATATAAAGTTTATTCCTACAAGCATGAACAATGGCTAATGTGGGCTTTTGGTCTGGGCATTTTGAGTCAGTGCCTGATTATCGGCATTGGACTTTTGGACATAAACACTTTAAACCCTTCAGTCTCTACTTACCTGTTGATTAAGTTCACCCATCTTATTAACACTGTAGTACTCATCTTAATTGCATCAAGTTACTTGAGATACCAGTTTTATGAAAAAGAAGTCTGGCAGACGTACTTGAAATTAAGCTTAGTGTTCACATTTTCAATTTTCATAATAATTAGCCTTTGGTGGGCTTTTACCTTCCAAGCTCATCCCACAACTCACTTTAGTCAACCATGGCACAACTGGTTATTTCATCTCAATAGTTGCATTTGGCTAGCACTGGCCTCTATCTATAGCTATAAAAAGCTAAATTTCGGCATCAATAGATTGATATTTTCCGTCTTTCTGCTTTTTTTAATAAGCGAAACACTCAAAGTTATCAACTCAGCACTGAATGATGACTATATCGACATACTCATACCACTCGCAAAACTCTTTTGTTTAATTGGACTAGGAACTATTGTTTATATTTATATTAAAAATAGCGTCTTTGAGAGAATAACTAAAGAAAATGCGCTTCAATCAACAAAAGCCAAATTTAACACGATACTAAATACGATTAACGACCTTATTTGGCTCAAAGATCCTCAAGGAGTCTTTCTAGCGTGCAATCCTGCTTGCGAAAAGCTACTAGGCGCAAATGAGTCATACATCATCGGAAAAACTGATTACAATTTTTTTGATCGCGAACTAGCGGATTTTTTTAAAGCGAATGATCAAAGAGCTATCGAGTTAAGTTATCCAAGCCCCAATGAAGAGTGGCTTACCTTTGCCAGCGATGGTCATCGTGCTTTGGTTGAAACCACTAAAACGCCGATGTTCGACGATGCAGGGAATCTCATTGGTGTTCTTGGTATTGCCCATGACATTACGCAGCGCAAACAAATTGAATTACAAGCGCAACAATATGAAAAAATTGTGCAATCATCCGTCGATGCAATTATTAGTAAAAATCTACAGGGCATCATTACAAGCTGGAATAAAGGTGCCGAGAAAATATTCGGTTACCGTGAAGAGGAAATGATTGGTAAGCAAATCATAGCGCTTTTTCCACCTGAACTGGAGCATGAAGAAGACTCGATATTGTCAAAAATTCAACAAGGAGAACTTGCAGAGAGTATTGACACTACCCGCATTCATAAAAATGGTGAAAGAATTCAGGTTTCAGTTGCCATCTCACCAATTTTAGATCATGAAGGTAAAATTATTGGCGCCTCTAGCGTAGCGCGAGATATGACTGCGCATATTCAAGCCCAACAGCATATCAAAAGGCTCAGTCAACTATATCAAGCACTTTCTGAGATTAACCAAGCTATTTTACGAATGGAGCGCGAAGAGGAATTATTCCCTCTCGTATGCCGCTGTGCAGTAGAACTAGGTGGTCTAAGTATGGCCTGGATTGGCCTATTGGACCAAAAAACGCTCGAGGTAAATCCAGTTGCTATGCATGGTAATAACCTTGAATACCTCAATAATCTCAACCTAACGACAGATAAAAGGCGGCCTGAGGGACAGGGCCCTGCTGGCACTGCGCTTAGAGAAAACAAATTTGTCGTCTGTAACGATATTTCCCAAGATGATCTAATTTTGGCATGGAAAGATAAAATAATAGCAAGCGAACTCAATGTGCGCCAGCCCTATTACTCGAGCCGATAAACCTGTTGCTGTACTTTGTGTTTATCACACAGAAATTAATGCTTTTGATAAAGATATCATCACTTTAATTAATGAGATGACAGCAGACATTACATTCGCCCTCAATAACTTTGACCGGGAACTACAACGAAAAGCAGCCGAAGAGTCGCAAAAATTAGCTGCCTCTGTTTATGCTGCGAGTGGGGAAGCAATCACTATTACCGATGTCAATCGAAAAGTGATTGATGTAAATCCAGCCTTTTGCACTATCACAGGATATTCTAAAGAAGAAATTCAAGGAAAAATAACATCCATTTTAAGGTCGCCTGAACATGAGCCCAGGGTTTATGAGTCAATGCTTGAAGAGGTCGCGCAACACGGTGAGTGGCAAGGCGAGTTATACGCTAGACGAAAGAATGGAGAAGTTTTCCCTGTTTGGTTAACGATTAACTCTGTATTTAACGAAGATCACTCTCTCAAATATCGGGTTTCTGTTTTCACCGATATGACTCAGAAAAAAGCAGCAGAAGCCCTTATTTGGTCACAAGCCAATCTCGACCCTCTTACTGGATTACCAAACCGATATATGTTTAATGATCGGCTAGACCAAGAAATTAAAAAAGCTAACCGAACAGGGATTCCTTTAGCATTATTATTTCTAGACTTAGATCGTTTTAAGGATGTTAATGATTCATTAGGTCATAGCATGGGAGACACGTTGCTGAGAATCACTGCTTCGAGGCTTAGAGAATGTGCCCGCGAGAGTGATACTATTGCTCGGCTTGGAGGGGATGAATTCACTATTATTCTAAGCGAACTAGAGGATATTAGTAATGTTTACCGTGTGACTGAATGCATATTGAAAAGCCTGCAACACCCCTTTGTGTTAGACGGAGAACAGGTTTATGTTTCAGCTAGCATAGGCGTTACTTTTTACCCTTATGATGCAACAAACAAAGAGACGCTGCTGAAAAATGCAGACCAAGCAATGTATGCGGCAAAAAACTCTGGCCGTAATCGAACAGGCTTCTTTACGCAGGCCATGCAAACTGCTGCAGAAAGACAACTGCGTTTAGCAAATGACTTACATCATGCAATAAATGAAAAACGAATGAAATCATTAAAGCTGAGGCATTAGCCAGATGGGATCATCCATCACTCGGCACGATTAGCCCAAGTGAATTTATTCCAGTAGCGGAACATACAGGACTTATCATTGATATAGGGGACTGGATATTAAAACAAGCCATCAGGCAAGTCAAACAATGGCAGGAGGTATCCAAAAAGGAATTTCAAATAAGTGTTAATAAGTCCCCAATACAGTTTCACGACAAACACTTAAAAACTAGCCCTTGGCATATGCAAATTAAAGATGCCAAACTCCCAAGGGGCAGTATTATTGCGGAGAGATGTAGGTATTCAGGTCGCATTAGATGACTTTGGCACGGGCTACTCTTCTTTGTCATATTTACAAAAATTTGATATTGATTACATTAAGATTGATCGTCGTTTTGTTCATAATCTAGGGTCATCGCCAGAAAGCATTGCATTATGCGAAGCTATTATTGTTATGGCACATAAATTAAATATGAAGGTGATTGCTGAAGGGATAGAAACCGAAGAACAGCTAGACCTATTAAAACAAATCGACTGTGATTATGGGCAAGGGTATTTATTTAGCCAACCAATACCAGCTGAAGCATTCAAAGCGCTACTAATTAAACGCTAGATATCATCATCTTCTGAAAAGCGCTGCTCTTCAAATGGGAAGGCATCATTATGGTAGCCACGGGCTTCCCAAAAGCCACGCCGATCAAACTGATGTAACTCAATGGCTTTTAACCACTTAGCGCCCTTCCACGCGTAGCGCTTGGGCACAACCATCCGCACAGGGCCACCATGCTCTTGGGATAAAGACTCCCCTAATACACTATGTGCAATGAGCACATCATCATCAAGCAAGGCTTCTAGTGGTAAATTGGTGGTATAGCCATCATAACCATGCAGGGTGACAAACTTGGCATTATCTAATGGCCCAGCCATTTCTAAAATATCGCGGGCACGAACGCCTTGCCAGCCCATATCCAGCTGACTCCAGCGCGTTACACAATGAAAGTCAGAGATATCCGTAATATGATTCAGCGACTGGTATGCATCCCAGTCTAAAGTGAGTTCTTTTCCCACCAATCCAAACACTT
>CAXIBZ010000151.1:0-4761 GCA_964022105.1 uncultured Methylophilaceae bacterium | reverse complement strand
ATCAAAAGCGAGCGAGGACTTTCCTGAGCCTGATAAACCGGTAATGACGACGAGTTGGTTACGTGGAATGTCTAGAGAAATGTCTTTTAAGTTGTGGGTGCGAGCACCGCGTATTTTAATAAATTCCATCATTGCTTTAACTAAAAATTGGGGCAACCTGATAATATACGCAATTATTTTGAATTCAGCTAAGGTTTCATGCAAATTTCTGAAAAGATGTCGCCAAAAGAACGGCGAGCCACCATTAGTTTAGCCTCGATATATGGTTTACGGATGCTTGGGATGTTTCTTATTCTGCCAATATTTGCCATTTATGCGCAAACGTTGAAAGGTGGAGAGAATCATACAATGGTAGGTCTCGCACTGGGCGCTTATGGTTTGACACAAGTATTGCTGCAACTTCCTTTTGGTATCGCAAGTGATAAATATGGCAGAAAAAAAGTCATCTATATTGGCATGCTCATTTTTGTCGTCGGGAGTGTAGTTGCAGCTATTGGCACGGATATTATTACTGTGATTATTGGGCGAGCGATACAAGGTGCTGGCGCGGTTTCAGCAGTTGTAATGGCGCTTGTGGCCGACTCTACAAGGGAAGAGCATCGCACCAAGGCAATGGCGACCATTGGCGGAACCATTGGCGTAACATTCGCCGCATCATTGGTGTTGGGGCCATTATTAAATCAAGCGATTGGTGTAGCAGGTATCTTTTGGATGACAGCAATTCTGTCCATATTCGCAATCGGTGTCGTAAAGTTTTTAGTTCCAGATCCTGTTAATAGTCATTTTCATTCTGATGCAGAAACAGCGCCAGACAAGATTAGAGATGTGCTAGGTAATGCACAGTTACTGCGATTGAATTTTGGCGTTTTTAGCTTGCATGCTGCACAAATGGCCATGTTTGTTGTGGTGCCGTTTGCGTTAAAAGAAACCAGTGGGCTTAATGAAAATCAGCATTGGATTGTTTATTTACCCGTATTAACGATATCGTTTGCACTGATGTTGCCAGCGATTATTTATGGAGAAAAGCGCGCTAAGTTGAAGCCAGTTTTTATTGGAGCGGTTCTGACCATGTTACTTGCTCAGCTTTTATTCGCCATGAATATTCATCATTTTTGGGGTGTAGTGACAGCATTGTTCTTTTACTTTTTGGCATTTAATTTACTCGAGGCAACCTTACCCTCTCTGATATCAAAAATGGCGCCAGCAGCATCAAAGGGTACAGCCATCGGTGTGCATAATACTGCACAATCGCTAGGTATCTTTATTGGGGCGTTAGCTGGTGGTTTTTTATCAGATCAATATGGTTTCTCAAGCGTATTTATTTTTTGCGCAGCACTCATTGGCATTTGGTTAATTGCCGCATTTGGTATGAAAACGCCACCATCAGTTAAAACAAAGATGTATCATGTGGAAGTGCTGGAAAATGGCAATGCTGAACAGCTTAAAAATGCGGTCATGGTAATGGTTGGAGTTGAAGAGGTAGCGCTAATTCCAAAAGAACAAACATTGATCGTTAAAATAAATAACCAGCAAAGTGTTGAAGAGCAAGCTGCATTAGAGCAAAATATATTGAAATTGATAGGGAGTTGATAATGGCATCAGTCAATAAAGTGATATTAGTTGGTAATCTTGGGCGAGATCCAGAAGTGCGCTATATGCCAAACGGCGAAGCTGTTTGTAATTTTAGTATCGCGACAACAGAGAACTGGAAAGATAAAAGTGGCGTTAAGCAAGAGAAAACCGAGTGGCACAATATTGTGATGTATAGACGTTTGGCAGAAATTGCTGGTGAATATCTTAAAAAAGGGCGCTCTGTTTATGTAGAGGGACGCTTGCAGACCCGTAAATGGGAGAAAGATGGTGTTACGCGCTACTCAACTGAGATTATCGCCGATCAAATGCAAATGCTAGGCGGCAAGGGTGATAGTGGGACTGCTAGTTATGATGCTGGCCAAGATAGTGCGCCTGATGACTTTAACCAGGTGCCTTCTAGGCAATCAACTCCAGCTGCGAAAGAGCAAGCGCCAGCAACTAGCGGTGGTTCTTCATTTGATAATTTTGATGACGACATTCCATTTTAGTCAGAATTTGTATGACAAAAGGCCTTGCTCGCAAGGCCTTTTTTATTAGGTGAATATTTATTATTGTAAATCGTTGAATAGATTAACCAATTGCGTGACATCAGTTATAATCTCGCTTTTGATTTTAATTAACTTAATACAACGATTAACCATCATGCCAATTTATGATTTTAAATGTACAGCGTGCGGTCATCAGGCCGAAGTGATGCGTAAAGCAAGCGCAGAGAATACAACTGAGTGCCCAGCTTGTCACAAGATGTCATTTTCTAAAATGTTATCCGCGCCTAGCTTTCAGTTAAATGGTACAGGCTGGTATGCCACTGACTTTAAGGATAAACCAAAGACGCAGACGGCACCTGTGGCCGATAAAAAAGCAGAGGAACCTGCGCCAGCGGCCAGTTGCGCACCTGGTTGTGGCTGCCACTAAGGCATTATGAAAAATTATTTTATTACAGGCTTGCTAGTGCTTGTGCCATTGGTGGTGACCTTTTGGCTGCTGAGCACGCTCATCCAAAAGATGGATCAAAGCTTGTTATTATTACCTGAGTCTTGGCGGCCAGAAAAAATGTTGGGTTTTAGTGTCGTAGGGCTGGGGGCAGTCCTAACTATCGCCATTATTTTTATCACGGGCGTTATTGCTACTAATATTTTTGGACAGCAACTAATTTTACTGTGGGAAAATCTACTCTCACGTGTTCCAGTTGTGAAGTCAATATATTCTAGTGTTAAGCAGGTTTCTGATACTATTTTTTCTGACTCGGGTAATGCTTTCCGAAAAGCGTTGTTGGTTGAGTTTCCACGCAAAGGTTCATGGACAATCGCCTTTTTAACGGGAGAGCCTGGTGGTGATGTAAGTAATCACTTACTGGGGGAATATGTCAGTGTCTATGTGCCAACTACTCCTAACCCGACAGGTGGATATTTTCTAATGATGGAAAAAAAAGAGGTCGTTGAGCTAGATATGAGTGTTGACCAAGCACTCAAGTATATTATTAGTATGGGCACTGTAGCACCTGAATTGAAATCATAAAAAATAGCAACATTAGCGAAGCAAAGTAAAACGAAGTAAATTTTTAACGAAAAAATAGATTAGAACATTATGATGCGTACACATTACTGCGGCCACGTAAACCGCGAACTTATTGGACAAACTGTTACTCTTTGTGGCTGGGCTCATCGCCGTCGTGACCATGGCGGTGTGATATTTATTGATTTGCGTGACCGCGAGGGTATGGCGCAAATTGTGATTGACCCTGATACCAAGGAAGCATTTGCTATTGCGGAATCAGTACGTAATGAGTTTGTGCTAAAAGTCGTCTGTAAGGTGCGTGCCCGCCCTGAAGGAACGGTTAATCCGAATATTCCAACTGGAGAGGTTGAAATGCTGGCCAGTGAGATTGAGATTTTAAATCCATCACCATTTATGTTAGATGACGACAACTTAAGTGAGCTTGTACGTTTGGAGCATCGTTATATTGATTTGCGTCGTCCAGCGATGCAAGAGAACATGAAGCTACGTTATCGTGTTTCTAAAGTGATTCGTGATTATTTGGATGATCATGGTTTTATCGAAATTGAAACACCAATGCTCAACCGCAGCACTCCAGAAGGCGCGCGTGATTACTTGGTTCCTTCTCGCATACATCATGGTGAATTTTTTGCGTTGCCGCAATCACCGCAGCTTTTCAAACAATTATTGATGGTATCTGGTTTTGACCGTTATTTTCAAATTACCAAATGCTTCCGTGATGAAGATTTACGTGCAGATCGCCAACCTGAATTTACACAGATTGACTTAGAAACTTCATTTTTAGAAGAAAACGACATTATGGATATCGTCGAAGAGATGATTCGTCAGATGTTGAAAAAAGTCCAAAATGTAGATTTGCCAGCACAGTTCCCACGTATGCCTTATGCTGAGGCGATGAGTCGATATGGCTCAGACAAGCCAGATATGCGTGTAACGCTAGAAATCACAGAGCTTTCAGATGTGATGAAAGATGTCGATTTTAAAGTGTTCTCAGGTCCTGCAAATAGCGATAATGGTCGTGTTGCAGCGATTCGTGTACCGAATGGTGCTGAAATCAGCCGTAAGGAAATTGATGCTTACACTGAGTTCGTAAAAATCTACGGTGCTAAAGGCTTGGCTTATATCAAAGTAAACGATGCCAGCAAATTAAATGAAGAAGGTTTGCAAAGCCCAATCGTCAAAAATATTCACGAGACAGCACTAAAAGCAATTATCGAGCGCACAGGCGCGCAGAATGGCGATATTGTTTTCTTTGGTGCAGACACGACAAAAATTGTGAATGAAGCATTAGGTGCATTGCGTCAAAAAGTAGGACACGATAAAGGGCATGTGGATGGCCGTGCATGGGCGCCACTGTGGGTAGTGGATTTCCCAATGTTTGAGCGTGATGAAGATAATGGTCGTTGGAATGCATTGCATCATCCGTTTACAAGCCCAAAAGATGGACATGAGGAATTGCTAGAAACTAACCCAGGCGCTTGTCTATCAAAAGCATACGACATGGTGTTAAATGGTTGGGAAGTAGGCGGTGGTTCAGTGCGTATTCACAAGCAACAGGTACAAGCTAAAGTATTTAAAGCCCTGAACATCTCTGACGAAGAAGCACAAGAAAAGTTTGGCTTCCTGCTCGAAGCTTTAAAATACGGTGCG
>CAXIBZ010000150.1:0-4765 GCA_964022105.1 uncultured Methylophilaceae bacterium | reverse complement strand
TGGTCTCATGGCATTGTCAGACAGGAAAGTCGCTTTATGCATTATGCCAAATCGCATGCGGGTGCAGCAGGGCTAATGCAACTCATGCCTACAACTGCGAGATGGGCAGCCAAGCGAGCAGGTATCAAAAATTACAACCGAAATATGATTGACGATTTAGACACTAATGTCGCCATCGGGACTTATTATTTACGTTATACATTGGATTTAATGAAGGGTAATAAGGTAATGGCTACAGCTGGGTATAATGCTGGTCCGAGCAGAGCCAAACAATGGCAAGCTAGTGAGCCACTAGAGGGAGCCATTTATGCAGAGACTATTCCATTCAATGAAACAAGAAACTATGTGCAACGTGTAATGGCAAATGCGCATTTATATGGACAGCAATTAGGTGACTTACGGACAACACTAAAACAGCGCATGGGCATTATCCCTGCAAAGTAGAACTCTTAATATAACGATACGCTTAGGTATAAAAAAGATGATGATTAATAAAGTGGTGGTGATTGGTGGTGCTGGCTTTGTAGGGTCTAGCATAGTGACAGAGCTGAATGATAAAGGCTATACAGTCAAAGTGTTGACAAGAAATAGAGAGCGAGCCAAGCACTTGATCTTATTGCCAAATGTAGAGGTTGAAACATGTGATATCGCTGACAATGCATCGTTGAAGTCAGCATTAAGTGGTTGTGATGCTGTCATAAATTTAGTTGGTATTTTGCATGAGCGTAAAAATGTAACCTTTGATTTTGTGCATCACCAGCTACCTAGACGTATTGCTAGAATATGTCAGGAGCTAGGAATTAAGCGTTTGCTGCATATGAGCGCATTACGTGCAAGTATGCAAGCGCCTAGTCAATACTTGCAGAGTAAAGCAAGCGGAGAGCTTGCTTTAGAAGGATTTAAGCAATCGCTTAATGTGACGATTTTTAAACCCTCTGTTATATTTGGTCGAGATGACGGCTTTTTGAATTTATTCGCTACGATGATTAAGTACTTACCTATCATCTTTTTAGCAAAGCCAGATGCTAAATTCCAACCAATTTGGGTTGAGGACGTTGCTCATATATTTGTGAATAGTTTGGAAAATGATGACACTTCTCACAAAACGTATGAGTTGGCTGGACCATCTGTGTATACCATGCGTGAATTAGTAACTAAAGTAATGGATTTATTGAATAAGAAAAAACCAATCATTGGCCTTAGTAATCGACTATCTTATCTTCAAGCTTGGCTACTGGAATGGTTGCCGATTAAGTTGATGACAAGAGATAATGTGCGTTCCATGGAGGTTGATAGTGTTGCTTCAGAACCCATGGCTGTAGAAATTGCATGTTCACTTACACCATTAGAAGCTATCGTACCAAGCTATATTATCAATAAAACCCCAAGATCTAAATATCATCAATTTAGAACAGCTGCCGGCCGAGTGATTAATGGCAGAAGATAATCGCCTGGCGATATACTGTGTTGGTGGTGCAGTCAGAGATGAATTATTAGGACTGCCTGTCAAAGATTATGATTACGTTGTCGTTGGCTCCACGGCAGATGAGATGCTGCGTTTAGGTTATCGACCAGTAGGGAAAGACTTTCCTGTTTTTTTACATCCAGAAACACAGCATGAGTATGCATTAGCAAGAACTGAACGTAAATCAGGAAAAGGATACACTGGATTTGTTGTTCAGGCCTCGCCAAGTGTCACGTTAGAAGAAGATCTGGCTAGACGAGATTTTACCGTTAACGCTATAGCTAAGTCAGCAGATGGTGCTCTCATCGATCCTTATAATGGCCAACTAGATATTCAACATAAAATTTTAAGACATGTCAGTGATGCCTTTGTAGAGGACCCTGTACGTATTTTAAGAGCAGCTAGGTTTTCAGCACGCTATACTGATTTTTCTATTGCACCAGAAACGATGCAATTAATGCAGCAAATGGTCGCTGATGGTGAAGTGAATGCCTTAGTACCTGAGCGTGTCTGGCAAGAGTTATCAGTTGGGTTAATGGAATCACAGCCAAGCCGTATGTTTGACGTATTACGACGTTGTGGAGCACTTGAAAAAATATTGCCAGAATTAGCCTGTTTGTGGGGTGTGCCGCAACCAGAAAAGCATCACCCTGAGATTGATACTGGTGTACATGTCATGATGGCTTTAGATTACGCTGCGAAGCAAAATTTCAGTTTACCAATTCGATATGCCGTACTGATGCATGACTTAGGTAAAGGTACAACACCTAAAGAAATGTTGCCGAGACATATTGGTCATGATGCGCGCAGTGCAAGCCTAGTCAAGATTGTTAGTAAGCGCTTACGTGCGCCAAATAACTGCACAGAACTTGCTTACATCGTAGCAAAGTTTCATATCAAGGCGCATCAGGTTATCATGATGAAGGCACCTACACTACTCAAGTTTTTAATCGATTTAGATGCTATCCGTCAGCCAGAGCGTTTTGAAGCATTTTTGAAAGCGTGTGAGGCAGACTCTAGGGGTAGATTAGGCTTGGAAAATCTAGCCTTGCCAGAAGCAATATTAATGCGCAAGGCATTGGATGCAGCAATGCGTGTCGATGCAGGCAGTATTGCCAGTCATTTTGATAATGCAGAAGCAATTAAATTGGCCATCTTTGAAGCTAGGTTAGAAAAAGTAAAATCAGTGATTTAAATTCTCGCGTAAAATAGCGTTATGAATTTATACCAATTAGTTAAACCCATTTTATTCCAATTCGACGCAGAGTGTGTGCATGATTTAACCCTTAAGGGATTAAAGTTATCTGAAAAATTAGGTTTACTCAAAGCAGGCAAACAATCCAATTGTCGGTCAAGAGAAGTCATGGGACTATCTTTTCCAAACCCCATCGGCTTAGCGGCAGGGCTAGATAAAAATGGTGCTGTGATTGATGGAATGGCAGCATTAGGTTTTGGGTTTATTGAAATAGGCACGGTAACGCCAAGAGCGCAAACAGGTAATCCAAAACCACGATTATTCAGACTACCCAAAGCACGAGGCATTATTAATCGTTTCGGCTTTAACAACCTAGGGGTTGATCAATTAATAGACAATGTTAAGGCAGCAAAATATCGCGGTATTTTGGGGATTAATATAGGTAAAAATTTCGATACACCTAACGATCGAGCAGTAAATGATTACTTGATCTGCATGGAAAAAGTATATGCCTATGCGAGTTATATCACAGTGAACATCTCCTCGCCAAATACCAAAAATTTACGAGACTTACAAGAAAAAGCGGCTTTATCTAGTCTACTAAGACAGCTAAAGCAGGCACAAAGTAGACTGGCAAATCAACATCAAAAATATGTACCATTAGCACTAAAAATTGCGCCTGATCTAACAGATGCACAAATTGAGGAAATTGCTGGTTTATTGATTGAACATGAAATTGACGCGGTTATTGCAACTAATACAACATTGGCTAGAGAGCAGGTGAACGGTTTGCAATATGCCGAGGAAACAGGCGGGCTGTCAGGTGCACCAGTGCGTGATCAGTCGACATATGTTATTCAACAATTATCAAAAA
This sequence comes from uncultured Methylophilaceae bacterium, assembly GCA_964022105.1. Classification (GTDB taxonomy): domain Bacteria; phylum Pseudomonadota; class Gammaproteobacteria; order Burkholderiales; family Methylophilaceae. The sequence goes on along the minus strand of CAXIBZ010000150.1, from coordinate 1,231 downwards.
GCCTTAAAGGTGCATTGCCAATTATTGGTGTAGGTGGCATTTGTAGTGGTGCCGATGCCAAAGCAAAAATTGCAGCTGGTGCTAGTCTAGTGCAAGTATATAGTGGTTTGATCTATGAGGGGCCAGCACTAATCGATGAAATCTGTGAGGCGTTAGGCTAGTGGATGTATCTGTGTTGTATTCTTATCGGCGATGTCCTTACGCCATGCGTGCGCGTATGGCACTTAAGTATGCGGGCATTGACGTTGAAATCCGTGAGATTTCATTGCGGGATAAACCTAAACAAATGATTGCGCTTTCACCAAAAGCGACAGTACCCGTTTTGGTCTTGACTGATGGGCGTGTTATTGACGAAAGCTTAGATATTATGAATTGGGCATTAGGTCAACAAGATAAAGATGGATGGCGACAAATAGATTTAGATGCCGCAAAGGCGCTCATTGCAGAAAATGATGGGTCGTTTAAACAATCTTTGGATGCGTATAAATATGCTGAACGACACCCAGAAAAAACACCTGAAGAACATCGACAGGATGGTGAAGTGTTTTTAGCTAAATTAGAGAGTCGGTTATCGGCGCATGGTGATGGGTTGTTTGGCCGATTGCCAACCATGGCAGATGTAGCAATATTTCCTTTTATTCGCCAATTTAAGGGTGTGGATAGCCAATGGTTTGAATCATCACCTTACCCTAAGTTAAATAGTTGGCTCAATTCGCTAATCACTTCTGATTTATTTATCAGTATCATGAAAAAACACCCAACTTATATTGAAGAATAAGTTGGGTGTTGCCTGGGTGTTTGAACAAAAGGTAGCTATTCTGTTTCTGCAGCCAAATCTTTTTTCTTGCTTGGCTTGCCTGATGGGAAAGTAAGCTTGATTTCCTCTTTGTCATCAATGTCTACATGGACACTTCCGCCGTTAACTAAGCGGCCAAATAACAATTCATCTGCTAATGCCTTGCGAATTGTATCTTGAATTAAGCGCGCCATCGGTCTAGCACCCATCAATGGATCAAAGCCTTTTTTGCCTAAATGTGCTTTGAGGTCTTCGCTAAATGTGGCATCTACTTTCTTCTCATGCAATTGATCTTCTAATTGCATTAAGAACTTATCAACGACACGGATGATAATTTCTTGTGAGAGCGGCGCAAAGGATACTGTTGCATCCAAACGGTTGCGGAACTCGGGTGAGAATAAGCGTTTTAAATCAGCTTCCTCATCGCCAACTTCT
>CAXIBZ010000149.1:0-4769 GCA_964022105.1 uncultured Methylophilaceae bacterium | reverse complement strand
CATTTCGAAGCAGTAATCGTAAGCCCTGAGTTTGTTGGTAAAAATATGATACAGCAGCATCAGTTAGTTTATGCGGCTCTTGGAGACAGAATGCGAGCAGAAATCCACGCTTTGTCAATGCGGACAATAACGCCTGAAAAATGGGCTGAGATGAATCAATAGTTTACAGTTAGGAATCAATATGGATATACAAGCAAAGATTAAAGAAACAGTAACAAGCAACCCGATCGTGCTTTACATGAAAGGTAGCCCGAAATTTCCACAATGTGGTTTTTCTAATTTGGCAACACAAGTGCTAGATGCCTGCGATGCTAAATATGTTGCTATCGATGTATTACAAGATCAGGACATTCGTGAGGGGATTAAGCAATATGCCAACTGGCCAACTATTCCACAACTCTATGTTAAAGGCGAGTTTATTGGCGGTGCTGATATTATTAGGGCTATGTACGAGAGTGGTGAGTTACAAACTTTGTTAGCGGATGCCAAGTAATTGGACAAATTAATTATTGAAGGTGGCGTTTCGCTTGACGGTGAGGTCACTGTATCTGGTGCAAAAAATGCAGCATTACCAATCTTGTGTGCTGCGTTACTAGCGGAGACGCCGTTAACACTGACGAGCGTGGCAGCTTTAAAAGACATTGATACCACCTTGAAGTTGCTCGATACGATGGGTGTGAAAGTCACCCGCCAGAATGGGCAGGTTGTGTTGGATGCTAGCGAAGTTGCTTCTTTTGAAGCGACCTATGAAATGGTCAAAACGATGCGCGCGTCCATTTTAGTGTTAGGACCATTGCTGGCCCGCTTCGGCAGTGCGCGGGTTTCCTTACCAGGTGGTTGTGCAATTGGTTCTCGACCAGTTGACTTGCATATTAAAGGCTTACAGGCCATGGGTGCGGCTATTCATATCACGCACGGCTATATACAAGCCAGCACTTTACATTTGCCTAATCGTCGTTTGCAAGGCGCGCGTTATTATATGGACTTGGTGACCGTTACTGGAACTGAAAATCTGATGATGGCAGCTGCACTGGCTGAAGGAGCTACCGTTTTAGAAAATGCAGCAAAAGAACCTGAAGTAGTTGATTTGGCTGAATGTCTTAATAAAATGGGGGCAAACATTACAGGTGCTGGTACTGATGTGATCACAATCAAAGGTGTAGAAAAACTGAACGGCACAAGTCACAACATTGTTTGTGATCGTATTGAAGCTGGTACTTATATGGTGGCAGCAGCTATGACCGGTGGTAAGGTTAAACTCAAGAATGTGCGAGCCGACTTATTAGATGCTGTGATTGAAAAGCTACGCGAAGCTGGGGCAGAAGTGCTTGTTGAGGATGAAAGCATTACTGTGATTAGCAGTGGAAAGCTGCATGCAGTTAATATCAGGACTGCGCCACATCCAGCATTCCCAACGGATATGCAAGCACAGTTTATGGCCTTGAACGCTGTTGCTGTAGGTGTTGCAACCGTTACGGAAACAATTTTTGAAAATCGTTTTATGCATGTACAGGAGTTGCAAAGATTAGGTGCTGACATCAGTGTAGAAGGTAATACAGCACTGGTGAAAGGTGTACCACAGTTAGATGGTGCCACTGTCATGGCGACGGATTTACGCGCTTCAGCAAGTTTAGTATTGGCAGGGTTGGTTGCAAAAGGCGAGACGGTGATTGAACGGATATACCATTTGGATCGTGGTTATGAGTTGTTAGAAGAGAAATTTACTGCGTTGGGCGCAAAAGTTAAACGAGCACATTAAGATGATTACCATTGCATTATCTAAAGGCAGAATTTTTGACGAGACAGCACCGTTGCTTGCGGCGGCTGGTATTGAGGCAACGGAAGAGCCGGGCTCATCAAGAAAGTTAATCTTAGAAACTAATCGCAAAGATGTGCGTCTGATTATTGTGCGCGCTTCTGATGTGCCTACTTATGTACAGTATGGCGCGGCGGATATTGGGATTGCAGGTAAAGATGTGTTAGACGAACATGGTGGCGACGGCTTATATCAACCTTTAGATTTACAAATTGCAAAGTGTAAAATGATGGTCGCTGTTCGTCAGGGTTTTGATTATGATGCTGTCGTTCGTCAGGGTGCACGACTTAAAGTTGTGACGAAATATGTAAAAACTGCACGGGAGCACTTTGCAGCAAAAGGTATGCATGTTGATTTAATCAAACTCTATGGCTCAATGGAGCTGGGTCCATTAGTTGGACTTGCCGATGCTATTGTTGATTTAGTCAGTACAGGTGGCACACTTAAAGCGAACAATCTTGAAGCGGTCGAGCACATTGGAGACATCAGCTCACGGTTGATTGTCAATCAAGCATCATTAAAACTAAATCGTTCTTTATTGCAGCCGATTTTGGATGATTTTACAAACGCGGTTGCAAAGAGCTAGGGCAATATGGATATTAGACGTTTATCGACAAAAGACCAAGATTTTGATGTTGCATTAAAGGCCTTGCTTGCTTTTGAAACAGCACAAGATGATCGTATCGACCAGGTTGTCGCGGATATCTTAAAAGATGTGAAAAGGCGTGGTGACACTGCCGTGTTGGAGTATACCAACCGTTTCGATAAAACTGCTGCAAAAAGCATTACAGAGCTAGAAATCAAGCAAAGTGAATTGCAGGCGGCTTTAATGGCATTGCCCAATGAACAACGCAAAGCATTGCAAGAAGCCGCAGACCGTGTGCGTAGCTATCATGAAAAGCAAGTGATGGAATCATGGCACTACACAGAGCCAGATGGAACGCTGCTGGGGCAGCAAGTGACGCCGCTTGATAGAGTCGGTTTGTATGTGCCAGGTGGCAAGGCGGCATACCCTTCTAGCGTTCTGATGAATGCAATACCAGCAAAAGTAGCAGGTGTTCAGGAGTTGGTCATGGTGGTGCCAACCCCCAACGGTGAAAAAAATGCACTTGTGCTAGCAGCTGCTGCCATTTCAGGTGTGGATCGGGTGTTTTGTATTGGCGGTGCGCAGGCAATAGGAGCGCTTGCTTATGGTACAGAGACAGTGCCACAGGTAGATAAAGTGACAGGTCCAGGTAACGCCTATGTGGCTGCTGCAAAAAGACGTGTTTTTGGTGTAGTGGGCATTGATATGGTTGCAGGACCATCAGAGATACTGGTGATATGTGATGGTAAAACAGATCCAGACTGGATAGCGATGGATTTGTTCAGTCAAGCTGAGCATGATGAACTGGCACAGTCTATATTGTTATGTCCAGATGAAGCATTTTTGAATCAAGTCGAATCAAGCATGCAAAAGCTTTTATTAGAAATGCCACGCAAAGATATCATCAGCACCTCTATCACAGATAGAGGTGCCCTGATTCATGTAAAGGACATAGAAGAAGCCGTTGAAATTTGCAATTATATTGCACCCGAACATTTGGAGCTCTCTGTTGAAGAACCACTAGCATTCAGCAAGAAAATCAAACATGCTGGCGCTATTTTTATGGGTCGTGATACTTGCGAGGCGCTGGGAGATTACTGTGCAGGCCCAAACCATGTGCTACCAACCTCTAGAACGGCACGGTTTAGTTCTCCGTTAGGTGTCTATGACTTTCAAAAGCGCTCTAGTCTAATTATGGTGTCAAGCGAGGGTGCGCAGAAATTAGGCAAGATAGCTTCTACATTGGCGCATGGTGAGAGCTTGCAGTCACATGCGAGGTCTGCCGAATATCGGCTGAAATAGTCTCTGTGAAAGACAACTGATGAGCCAATATTGGAGTGAAATTGTTCATGGCCTTGTTCCCTATGTACCAGGGGAGCAGCCTAAAGTACAAAATCTCATTAAGTTAAACACCAATGAGAATCCTTATGGGCCTAGTCCAAAAGTAATAGAAGCGATTAAAGCTGAGGTCGGCGAGCAATTAAAATTGTACCCAGACCCAGCCTCCAAAAGATTAAAGTTGGCTATTGCCAACTACAACAGGTTGACAGAAGAGCAAGTATTTGTCGGAAATGGGTCTGATGAGGTGCTTGCGCATGTGTTTCAAGCATTACTTAAGCAATCAAGGCCGTTACTTTTCCCCGATATTACCTATAGCTTTTACCCAGTTTATTGTGGTCTATATGGGATTGAATACGAGACAATTCCATTGGACCGACGGTTTGAAATTAATATTCATGATTATGATCGTCCGAATGGGGGTATTATTTTTCCTAACCCTAATGCTCCCACTGGTATTCCGCTCGAATTAGAGCGAATAGAGGCGCTATTAGAAAAAAATCGTTATTCCGTCGTGGTAATTGATGAGGCTTATGTCGATTTTGGTACTGAATCATCGGTTAGATTGATTAATCAATATCCAAATTTGCTGGTGACCCAAACCTTATCTAAAGCACGTTCTTTGGCAGGTTTAAGAGTTGGTTATGCACTAGGTCATCCAGATTTGATCGAAGCGCTTACCCGGGTTAAAGATAGTTTTAATTCCTATCCAGTCGATCGGCTTGCGGAAGTTGGGGCAATTGCAGCGTTCGAAGATGTCGATTATTTTGAGATGACTTGTCAGAAAGTAGTGGCAACCAGAGAATCAGTGGTCAAATGTTTGGAAGCGATGGGATTTGTTGTGCTTCCATCAGGCGGAAACTTCATTTTTACCAAGCATCATGACTTTGATGGAGCGGAGCTCGCCTCAAGGTTAAGAGAAAATAATATTGTTATCAGACATTTTAAAAAGCCTGAGCGAATTTCCTCTTATTTGCGCATTACCATTGGTACCGAATTGGAAATGCAAGCGTTGGTAGATGTGATTTC
>CAXIBZ010000148.1:0-4820 GCA_964022105.1 uncultured Methylophilaceae bacterium | reverse complement strand
GAGCCTACTGAGAGAAACGGTGACACTAGAGCCCACAGTTCGGATTGAAGATCTGGAAAAGGAAGCCATTAAAACAATTTCACCAAACGTCATCTTACCGTTTCTTAATCAGCCATTATTAGTCGAAAACGATCAATTAGATCAGTCACCTCGCATTATTGCTGGTCCAGACAATCGTGTCATCTTAAGTCCTGGCTCACGTGTATACGTTAACAATATTAAAGAAGACCAAGGCATTCATTGGAATATTTATCGCGCAGGTGACCCTTTCATTGATCCAGAGACGAAAGAACTATTAGGAACGGAAGCCGTTTATTTAGGTGACTTAGACATCAAACGTTTCGGTGAACCTGCATCAGCCGATATTGTTACGGCAAAAGAAGAGATTTTGGTTAAAGATCGTTTGGTAGCGGCGCCTGATGAATTTCAAACTAGCTTTGTACCGCACGCCCCAGAACAAGATGTCAGAGGCCGCATATTGAGAGTTCACGGTGGTGTTGAGGGTAGCGTAGCAGAAGCTGGGGCAAACATGGTTGTGTCGATTAACCTAGGTAAAAATGATGGTATGGAACCAGGCCATGTATTAGCGATTAGTCGTTATGGTCGTATCATCAAAGACCCAGAATACAAAAAGACAAATGATAATACTAGTACCTCTGAAAACGGTTTAGAACCTGGTCAAGTCAAGCTTCCTGACGAAAGAGTTGGTTTAATGATGGTGTTTAGAACATTTGACCGTGTTTCTTATGGTCTAATTATGAACACCTCAGGTTCTGTCTTTACATTGGATGCTGTGCATACACCATAAATGGAACGTGCCGCGCAGCTTGATGAATCCGACGAGATTGCATTATGGGTTGCGCTCAATCAAGTACATGGCCTAGGCAGTGCTGGAGTATTGCAACTGCTAACCAAATTTGGGTCGCCAGAGAATATTTTTAGTGCCAGTATTTCCCAACTAAAGTCAGTTGTTAGTGATGAAGTTGCCGTAAAGATTCATCAAAGTATTGAGCAAGAGAGCATACAAGCGACACTAGAATGGCTTGAAAAAGATAATGCCCACATTATTACGCTTGGAGACAAGCTTTATCCAGAAAAGCTCTTAGAGATCAACAATCCACCCATCATTCTTTATGCACTTGGCGATTTACAACGACTCAGCCAACCTGCAATAGCCGTTGTAGGCAGTCGTAACGCAACAACTCAAGGCGAAAAGAATGCAGAAAACTTTTCTAAAGATTTATGTGAACAAGGCTTCTGCATTATCAGCGGGATGGCTTTAGGTATTGATGGTGCCGCGCATCGCGGGGCACTAAAAAGTAATGGTGCCACGATTGCCGTGGTCGGTACAGGTTTGGATATCGTATATCCTGCAAAGCATCGTGAATTAGCACATGAAGTTGCATCACATGGGCTGATTCTTTCTGAGTTTCCGCTTGGCACACCATCAAAAGCGCAAAACTTCCCGCGCCGCAACCGCATTATCAGTGGTTTAAGCTTAGGCTGCTTGGTGATTGAGGCAAACAAAGATAGCGGATCAATGATTACAGCACGACTTGCTGCGGAACAGGGAAGGGAAGTGTTTGCCGTACCTGGCTCCATTCACTCCCCTGTTTCAAAAGGCTGTCATCAACTCATTAAACAAGGCGCGAAATTAGTAGAAAGCTCTGCGGATATCGTGGAAGAGCTCAAAAGCATAGTGCCAACATATAGTCCTATTGGGTCTATGACCCAAAAGGGCCAAAATCCGTCAGAAAGCAACTCTATCCTTGCATTGATGGGGTTTGACCCCATTGGTTTCGAAACGTTGTTGGGGATTTCAGGATTGACGACTCAAACACTTTCATCCATGCTTACAATGCTGGAGCTAGAAGGCAAAGTGATAGCGCTAGCGGGTGGAAAATACCAACGCTTAATACAATAAATGTGACAAGAGGGAAGCTATGTTTGAGGTTTTAGTATTCATGTTCGAAAATTATTTTGCAAACCAATCGATGCCGGATGATGCAACGATGGAACAAGAGCTGTCTGCCGCTGGGTTTGAACAAGATGATATTTTAGGTGCTTTTGATTGGTTTCAAGAAATGAAATCCATGCTTAATGCGCCAGAATTTGACTACGCACACAGTGATACTGCTATTCGTCTTTTCACTGGCAGCGAATCAAAAAGAATTGACACTGAAAGTTTAGGTTTCTTGATTTTCTTGCAACAAGCAAAAGTGATTAATGATGTTGAACGCGATTTAGTTATTGACCGTGCGATGGCACTCAACAAGATTAAACTGGGGATAGAAGAAATCCGTTGGATTACAATGATGGTTCTATGGAACCAAGGACGCGTGAAAGATTATTCTTTTGTAGAAGATGCGTTATTTAATCCACGCGGACTCACGATTCAATAGCTTTGTCAGCTGATTTATTAACTGTGCAAATTGGCATTCTCGATAATTGTCGAAATCACACCAGCTTGATTAAGTGTGTAAAAATGAAAGCTAGGTACGCCAGCTTTAACTAATTTGTCACATAAGTCGCTAATAACATCCGTGCCAAAAGCTCTTAAAGAAGCCAAGTCATCACCATAGGCTTCTAATCTTAAACGAAGCCATCGCGGAATTTCCGCGCCACATACGCCTGAAAAGCGAGCGAGTTGTGTGTAGTTATAAATAGGCATAATGCCGGGTACTATTGGCACTGAAATACCTGCTTTGTCACAACTATCCAAGAATCGAAAATAGGCATCTGCATTGTAAAAATATTGGGTGATAGCAGAGTTTGCACCAGCATCTATTTTGCGCTTAAAGTGCTCTATATCCTTAGCCGCAGAAGTTGACTCAGGGTGAAATTCTGGATACGCAGCGACTTCAATATGGAACCAATCACCCGTTTCTTGGCGAATAAAAGTAACTAAATCAACTGCATATTTAAAATCTCCAGCACTAACCTCTCCAGATGGCACATCGCCACGCAATACTACCAGCCGTTTTATACCTTTACTTTTATAAGCCGTGAGAAGCTCTCTTATTTCTGCTTTACTCGATGATATACATGAAATATGAGGGGCTGCTGGATAACCTTCATCCTGTATTTCAAAGACAGTATCCATCGTACGGTCACGTGTGGACCCACCTGCACCAAATGTAACAGAGAAAAACTCTGGTTGATAAACTGCGAGTTTACGACGCGTAGCGCGCAAATTATCAATGCCTTCTGGGGTTTTTGGTGGGAAAAACTCAAAGCTTAATGTTGTTTTTTTCATCATGATATTGATACCTAGTCTAAATCAAGACTTTTCTTTACCGATAAGCAGAGTGGCAAGCGCCCACGAAATAAGACTATAAGCTAATGCCCCTAGTATGCCAGCCATAATAGTACTTACCTCAAATCCTTGTAGATAGCGCCCTACAAGCCAAAATAGAAAACCATTAATCACGAGGATAAATAAGCCTAGTGTTAAAAGCGTGATGGGCAGCGTCAGTACAATCAAAATTGGTCTAATTAGCATATTAACAAGACCAATCAATATAGCCGCAATGAGCGCCACATCAAATCCCGTCATATGGATATCAGGAATGAGATAAGCAACGACTAGCAATGCAAATGCATTCAGTATCCAGCTTATTATGAATTTCATTCCTGACTCCCAATTAACAATTATTAATAGCGATAATGCTCTGGCTTGTAAGGGCCTTGTACTTCAACGCCGATATAATCTGCTTGCTCTTGTGTTAACTCAGTTAATTCCGCATTCAGTGTTTTCAATTGCAATCTAGCTACTTTTTCATCCAAGTGTTTTGGTAAAACATATACACCAACTGGATAATCAGCTGTTTTAGTATACAACTCAATTTGTGCAATCGTTTGGTTTGCAAAACTTGAGCTCATCACATAGCTAGGGTGACCAGTACCACAGCCTAAATTCACTAAGCGGCCTTTGGCTAACAAGATGATACGTTTACCATCTGGGAAAATCACATGGTCTACTTGTGGTTTGATTTCTTCCCATTCATATTTTTCTAAAGATGCAACATCAATCTCATTGTCAAAGTGACCAATATTAGAAACAATGGCCTGATCCTTCATGCGCGCCATATGGTTATGCGTAATCACATGGTAGTTACCTGTAGTCGTGACAAAAATATCACCATGCTCACAAGCATAGTCCATCGTCACAACTCGATAACCTTCCATCGCTGCTTGCAAAGCACAGATTGGATCAATTTCGGTAACCCATACTTGCGCCGATAAAGCACGCAATGCTTGGGCTGAGCCTTTACCCACATCGCCATAACCAATCACTACCGCAACCTTGCCAGCAATCATGACATCAGTTGCGCGCTTAATCGCATCAACCAATGACTCACGACAACCATACAAGTTATCGAATTTTGATTTTGTCACAGAATCATTGACGTTAATCGCTGGGAAAGCCAACTTTCCTTCTTTATGCATTTGGTATAAGCGATGCACACCTGTTGTTGTCTCTTCAGTTACACCTTTGATTTGCGCTAAACGTGTTGAGTACCAGCTTGGATCTATTTTGAGTTTTTCTTTGATTGCATTAAATAAACAGGTCTCTTCTTCAGAACCTGGATTGTTAAGAACAGATAAATCTTTTTCAGCACGTGTGCCTAGATGCAATAATAGTGTTGCATCGCCACCATCATCCAAAATCATATTGGAATATCCACCATCAGCCCATTCAAAGATACGATGGGTATAATCCCAGTATTCAGCCAATGTTTCACCTTTAACCGCGAATACAGGCGTACCACCGGCAGCAATCGCCGCTGCTGCATGATCTTGTGTAGAGTAAATATTAC
>CAXIBZ010000147.1:0-4866 GCA_964022105.1 uncultured Methylophilaceae bacterium | reverse complement strand
AACAAAATTATTTGTTCATTACGTACATTGTTACTTCAAAACCGAAACGCATTTCAGTAGCTGCTGGTGTTGTCCACATAATGATTCTCCTTTTGTTTAAATTCGTAAAGCTGTTGCGATACGTGGATACTATAGTACTGAAGAAGCAAGAGATTGCATTATTTAATCTACTTAAAACAAGCTCATGATTATCATTAGATTAATACATTTTTTTGATACGTTGTAAGAGACGTTTCATGCCTTTTCTACCAATAGTTCTTTTAAGCTTCACTTTCCAGTCGTAGCGTAAAAAACGCAATTGTGTGAATAAATTTAATTTTCGACCATTTAACCCGAGGTAGATTTGCATAAAACGCTTACGTCCCTCAGGGTGAAGCTTATGACAAGCACGCGTTAGGTCTGCTGTTCTTAATTTCAATGATAATGAATGATTGACACTGCGCAACCGGGCTGTATCAATCAGCGAAAACAAAAGCTGTTTGTCATTCTGAATGCTGATGAGTATGTTGCCGCCTGAGTAGTCTCTAAAATAGATGCCTCGGCTGTGCATATGATGTGTAAATGCCGCAAATTGTTGATAGACTTCCTCTGAACTTAACCCTTTGTATGTTAATACTCCCTGCGCAAATGCAGAAAAAACCTCGCCAATACTACAATCGGCATTGACGTGCTCACAGAAATAAAAATTCTGTTTTAATGTGCTATCACCGACTTTTTCAAAATAAGCAACTGGTTGCGCAGTATTCACACCACGTCTTAATAATTCCATTGCGCCATTCCAGCTACGCTTTGCTTTACTCGGTTTAAATCGATCAAAAAATGCTTTATGTGGATACATTTTGAAAGGTTGTTTTACGGTAAGCTTTGCGTTTACATTTCGAGGGTCCGTCGTGGCCCAGATGACATTGCGTGCATGACGCAACGATTGATCTTTTTGTGGTGCTTCAAGTAAGTTTGGATTGAGTGATTGCTTTAGCATATCCGCTTCGGTTTTGTCTTTTGCTAAAATCAAGCCTGACCAACCATTGATGGTATATCTGTAGTATTGCATGTCCTCAATGTGGGCATGAATGGCTAAGTCTTTAGCTAACTTCGGCTGATCCTCAGTTTCAATCTTAAAGTTCAAATCCCAACAAAGAAAAATGGGTTTCTCGCAAATTAACTCTGTATTCCTGGTGAGTATTTCGCCATCTCGATCTAATATAGTCGCGCTATTTAGCGTATTTTTGCTGTAAATGTCTGCTAGATACGCTATTTTGCCATTAATTGTCCATGCAACATGAACTTGTGAACTTGTATTGATGAAGTGATGAATTTCTAAACCAGCAGCACTAGCAATAGCGGATTGATAACGAGCGCCAGCTATCAGTTTGTTAAGTGTTTGCATAGCGTAGAAACTAGGGTATCGCTCGTACTGATTTAAAAAGCCATCAGCAGATTGGTAGTGTGCGATACGTTCTAGATCTGGATATTCAGCATCAATTAAGCCATCATTAATAAGACCTTCACGGTTACATATCATCGCGCCCCAATTGGCTTGCTTTAAGGCACCTGAGGCAGCTAACAACGTGAAATAGCGTGTAAGATAGTCAGCTTGCTTTTGCACACCATTTTCAATTAGTCGGTTAATGCGGTAAATTGCCCAAAAGGCTGCCGATGAAGTCGTATGTTCAACACCGAAACGCTGGCCAATTTTTTGTAGGATTCGTGCTTTTTTGATGAGATTATATTTGAACAGTTTTGACCATTTGTATTTCAAAATCCTATGATCAAACCGCTCTGGTTCACTCACTCTTTCTACAAATAAATTATTGGTATGAATGTCTGGTAGTTGATTTTTTGCTTGTAATGTCTTGAGAATGCCAATGTTATACATTGGTTCAAAGTCTTGAATATTGGGGCCAAGTAAAATCAAATTGCGGGATTTAATTTCTTCATAAGCTATTTGCCACATCGTTAAAAAGCGATTAAAAGAATAACCCGACCAACGCTTACGGTTAATCGTATTGCCTATTTCAATTTGGTTAACCTGTGATCCATAACGGTCCAGAACCGTCGATAAAAATGTTCGCCAACACTGCTGTTCATCGCGATGATCTATGTTCTTCGCAGCATCAAATGGTAGGATTAGATGCAATGTAATGTTTGCATTCTCATTAATGAGTTTTTTTAAAAAGCGTTCATTAAAGTTGTCGAGATCAGCATAGCCAAAATCTAAACGGACATTATCTATCCCCAGTGTTTCTAATTGTGCTAGGATGAAATGGTCCACTTCAGGGTCTTCATTCGATGCAACACATACACCAATGAAGTCATCTGGCACATCATGGGCACTGACAGGCAGATGCCCATTTTTAATGCGTAGACCACCTTTAATAATATAACCAAGTGTGTCTCGCAGCATTTGCTTAATCGGTTTAATTTTTGCACTATGCATGAATAATGAAATCTAGCTTAAAGTCGAATACTTTGTTGTCAGTCGCTCAACATTATAAGTCCTATTTGAAGTGAATGACCTTTATCCATTGAAGGAAGCTACTCAAATAAGCTGGTTGACGTATCGATAAGTAAGCGATCACTATTGCGCTGATAATTGCAGTAGCTAGAAATAACTCAGGAATAGAGTAGCCCAAATTAAAAATTAAGAGTGAAAAAATAGCAGAGATGACCATAAACAAAGCATTCATGATGTTATTGCCTGCAATGACTCTTGATTGATGGCTTTTTTCCGCATGACTTTGGATATAAGCATATAGCGGCACAATATAGAACCCACCAAAAACGCCAATAAGTAAAATATCAGCCAGTAAATGATAGTGAGATGCAATCGAAAAGAATTCAATATAAGTTCTTGTATTGAACGATGTTGCTAATGCCGCATGGATACGAGTGCTAGTGGTATACAGATCCGAACAAAAAAAGATTAAGCCGATACCGCCGAACAATACGAGACCAAGTTCAACTTTGTGTCTAGATAATTTTTCGCATGATAATGAGCCAATGCCAATACCAAGTGAAAATACTGATAACATCAAAATAAATACACTTTCATCGCCATGCAGCGTGCTTCTAGCAAAATTTGGAAATTGTGCTAGTAAGGTGGCGCCTACAAACCAAAACCAGGAAATCCCTATAATGGCGAGCCATAATGATTGGTGTTGCCAAATAAACTTCAGATTATTCAATGTTTCTGTAAAAGGGTTCCAATTAATCTTAAGTTGAGGTGCACCTGGTGGCGAATTTGGAATATCCAGACTAGACCAATAACCTGCTACGGCTAATAGTATGACACATACGCTGGTCAATATTTCGCTTGTTAGTTGGGTGGCGAGCCAGGCTCCTAAAATTTGACCAATTAAGATAGCAACAAAAGTGCCCATTTCCAACATGCCATTACCACCAATTAGCTCATCTTCTTTAAGATGTTGTGGTAAATAGGCGTACTTGACCGGGCCAAAAATGGCCGATTGTATACCCATAAAAAATAAGGCAACGCCTAATAAAATAATATTATTGAATAAGAAGCCAATGCTGGCAAAAAGCATAATGACTATTTCAAATAACTTTATGTTTTTGATGAGTTTAGACTTCTCGAGCTTATCTGCAATTTGTCCCGCAGTAGCTGAAAACAAGAAAAAAGGCAGTATAAAAATGCCAGGTAATATCGTGACCAAAGTTGCGCTGTCAGTGCTGGTAAGCTGACTGGCGTGAAAAGCAACTAAAGTGATGAGAGCAGTTTTAAAGACGTTATCATTAAATGCGCCAAGAAACTGAGTCATGAATAACGGTCGGAAACGGCGTTGCTGCAAGAGTTGAAACTGGCTACTCATCGCTATCCATTATGGCAAAAGTCGTTTAAGCCAGCGATTACGATATTCAAACAGATTGCTGCTAGCATGCTCCGCATTTTCTACCCATTCTACTTTTACCTTACCCTTGGCATTTTTTACAAGCATACGGGCACGTTCTGGTAAGATAAGCTTATCGTTGAGGCCGTGAATCAAATAAATCGGCTGTTGAATTTTCTTCACCCATTCTTCTGTTTGTAATGGATATCTGATTAAATAGCTTACTGGTAGGAAGTTAGAGTAACGATCTACTGCTACATTGGTCATTGCGTCGTATCCAGCTACTAAATACACTGGATTTTGTGTATGTCTTGAGGCCACTGACAAGGCAAGACCCGTGCCTAGAGAGTAACCGAACAGGTGAATATTTTTAGGCTTTTCCTTTGTTGTCAGCCATTGATAGGCGGCTTCAGCATCAGATAAGAGCATGTCTTGGCTAAACCAACAATCTGTCGAACGACCGTAACCAGGGTAGTCCCAAGTCATCAAGTTGTAGCCAAGTTGATGAAACGCGTGCACATAATCATCAACGCTAGATAGTGTCTCACCATTGCCATGAAACATCATGAGCGTGCCTTTGGCTGCAGGGTGCCGCCAAATGGCAACATGTAAATCACCACAACTGCCAGTAATCAATGCTTGCTCACTGTTTTCCCCCTCTGGCTGCCAGTCTTTTGCCACTGGTGCAGTTACATGGATAGGAAACAAAAGACTTTTTTGTTTAAAATACATCATGCCACAGATGATTAGATATACTAAAACTACAAGACCGAGTAATTTTTTAATAAGATTCATCATTTTATCCAGTTATTTTTATTTTTGTGTTGGCGTTGTTTTTATTAGTGAGTAGGCCATGCTGGACAGTGCAATCACACCCAAAAACAGGCCCGCCCACAACCATATGCGCTTATGATCCTTTGCTGATTCCCATGTATTCGTTTCTTGATTCCCAGATACAAGTACCATAGGGGCAGAGGGAAGATCGCCTAGGTTTAAATTGCCATATGGGCGTATTAAG
>CAXIBZ010000146.1:0-4866 GCA_964022105.1 uncultured Methylophilaceae bacterium | reverse complement strand
GCGCGCTTAAGCACCGAAATTAATGCTTTGCAAGATATTTTATATGCTCAGAAAGAACATAAAGTATTGTTGGTATTGCAAGGTATGGATGCGAGTGGAAAAGATGGCACTGTCAAGCATGTCTTTAGTGAGTGTGATCCTTTGGGCATACGGTTAGCCAGCTTTAAAGGCCCGACGGAAGAAGAGCTGGCCTATGATTATTTATGGCGTGTAAATAGCAAAGTGCCTAAAAAAGGTGAGATTACTATTTTTAATAGGAGTCATTACGAAGATGTACTAATCGTAAAGGTTCACGACTGGATTGACGATAAAGAATGCAAACGCCGCTATGAACACATCAAAGATTTTGAGCGGATGTTAACGGAAACAGGTACTACAATAATCAAATGCTACCTGCATATTTCCAAAGATGAGCAAAAAGAACGTATGTATGAGCGTTTAAATGAGCCCGATAAAACATGGAAGTTTAACCCTGGCGATTTAGAGGAGCGCGATTTATGGCCAAAGTATATGAAAGCCTATGAGGATGCAATGCAGGCTACCTCAACTAAAGATGCGCCTTGGTATATTATTCCTGCAGACTCAAAAACCAATCGAAACTTGTTGATTTCCAGAATATTATTGGAAACACTTTCCAACCTAGAGTTAAATTATCCACCAGTACCTGAATCATATAAAACAATAGTAGTTAATGATTAGTTGTTTCTATCCGTGAGATGAAATCGGTCATGCTAACCAATAACTTTGGGTAATAGTAGTTATCAGTAAGCATTATTTCATGACCTGCGTTATAGATGACATCGAAAGTAACAGGCGCACCTTGTTTTTTCATTGCTTCAACAAACATAATTGACTGCCAAATAGGGATAAGACCATCTTCTTTCCCATGTAAAACAAGCGTAGGTGGTACTTCTGCGCTGATTTGTGATATTGGTGAAGCGCTAATTGAGTCTTCACCATCTAAATAAACACGCATCTGTTCCTTTAGTTGCGGAATATGACCATTCTGAATCAATCTATTGATATCGGTAATGCCTGCAACATCAATAATCGCTGCGATATCATTTTCTTGCTTTAGTCCTACATTTAGCGCAAGCGTGCCACCAACAGAGTAGCCAATTAAAATGATTTTATTTACGTTGTATTGATTTGAGCTGGCATGCTTTTTCAACCAATTAACGGCATCGGTGACATCATTGATGGCAGTAGGATAAGGATTACTCAAGGATAGCCTGTAATTGATGCTAGTACTGATAAAGCCAAGCTTGGCATAGTACTTTGCATGCTCATGCATATCTGCTTTACTTCCTTGATCAAATCCGCCTCCATGAATAAACATGAGTGCAGTTGTTTTACGCTGATTTTCTGGAACAAAGATGTCCAGGGTTTGTACTGCGTTATTGTAGGTGATGTTTTCTGTGACGCTGAAGGTTGGCTCAGCATTGATATTTCCGATGGTGAATAGAACACAGGTGAGCAGCCAGCTAAATAATACAGTAGTGAAGTTTCTTGTTTGCAAAGTAAGTTTTGTTCCTAAATTTTTTAATTAAATTAAACTTAATAGCTTAATTCTACCGTGTCTTTTAAATTCCTATGCAAAGCATTTAGCTAGACAATAGTTTTGTTTATGTCGGTTATAATGTGTTTATGACAACGATAGAGATTTTACTGGGCTTAATCGGCTTACTTATTATATTAGTGAGCTGGCTGATTTGGTTTGTTTATACACACGCAAAAAATACATCGCTTTTAAAGGAATTAGAAGACAAACATAGAGCGATGTTAGTCGACTTGAATGATGGGCTTAACAAGCTAGGGGATCGCTTAAATGCTAATTCTCAGGAAATAAGTGACCGTTTGAAAGCCAGTGTTGCACATGAGCTTGGTGCTACACGTGAAGCGATGCAAGCACTTAAACTCGATCAAAGCACACATTTAGCACAAACGCGCGAAACAGTGCTTGAAAAGCTGCATACCACCCTGGCTGAACAAGGGAAGTCACAGCAAGGCTTGATTACTGACACTATGCTTAAATCAACAACGACATTAACACAAACAATTGAAAGCTTGAGTAAGATTGTGGATGCGCGTTTACAAGAAATCGGTGGCAAAGTGTCAGAGCGCCTAGAAGAGGGATTTAAAAAAACGAACGAAACATTTGTCAGCGTGATGCAGCGTTTGGCAACCATTGATGAAGCACAAAAGAAAATTGATGGCCTCAGTACCAATATGGTCAGTCTGCAAGAACTACTTGGAGATAAGAAAAGTCGTGGCGCATTTGGTGAAGTACAGCTAGAAGGTTTGGTTAGAAATGTGCTGCCTGAGCAAAGCTTTAAGATGCAATATGATTTCGAAAATGGAACACGCGTCGATTGCGCATTATTTCTGCCGGAGCCAACAGGTACAGTCGCTGTCGACAGTAAATTTCCATTGGAAAATTATCACCGGATGTTTGATAGTGCTTTAAGCAAAACGGAACAGTTAGCAGCTAGCAAACAATTTAAAGCTGATGTCCGGAAGCATGTTGATGATATTGCAAAGAAATATATTATTCCTAATGTGACTTCTGACGGTGCGGTGATGTTTATTCCTGCTGAAGCAGTATTCGCTGAAATTCATGCATACCATCCTGATGTGATTGATTATGCGATGCAAAAGCGTGTATGGGTGGTATCGCCAACAACACTAATGGCTGTCCTCAATACGGCAAGGGCAGTGCTTAAAGATGTAGAAATGCGTAAGCAGGTGCATATTATCAAAGATGAACTTGGCAAGCTCAGCATGGATTTCAAACGCTTTGATAGCCGCATGAAAAAACTTGCAGATCATATCCGACAGGCACATGATGATGCTCAACTGGTGCATAAATCCAGTGAGAAAATTTCACGTACATTTGCTAGGATTGAACGAGTAGAGTTGAGTGATAGTCCTGTTGATTTACTTGATGCAATTGATGATGAAATAGATGACAAATAACTTTAAATATAATTTTTAACCATATGAATATAAAAATATTATACTTTGCTAGGATTAAAGAATCTGTCAATTACTCTACAGAGGATGTATTGTTGCCCAGTAGTGTAAAAACAATAACTGATTTAAAAGATTATTTAGCGCAACGTGGTGATGTTTGGGCTGATTTATTTAGTACACAGCAAACAATCCGCGCAGCCATTAATCATGAATTGGTCGATAACATAGCGGCAATTCATGATGGGGATGAGGTGGCTTTTTTCCCACCAGTCACGGGTGGTTAGAAATTGACGGTACGTATTCAAACTGAAGATTTTGATGTGGCAGCAGAACTTGCTGCATTAAAGCCGTCAAAAGCAGATGTTGGCGCAATCGTTACCTTTATCGGTATGGTTCGAGATCTGAATGATGGCGACATCATTAAAACGTTGACGCTAGAACACTACCCAGGTATGACAGAAAAATCATTATCTGCCATTGAGCAAGAGGCAAAGTCCCGCTGGGATATCAATCAAAGTCTTATTATTCATCGTTTTGGGACCTTAAAGCCCAGCGATCAAATTGTGTTAGTAGCTGTTACCAGCCCACATCGAGCAGAGGCATTTGCTGCCTGTGAGTTCATCATGGATTATCTAAAAACCAAGGCGCCATTTTGGAAAAAAGAGACAACAAGTCAAGGCGAGCGTTGGGTGGAAGCAAAATCAATTGATGATGAAGCGCAAGCACGTTGGAAACAATCGGATTAAAAACAGAAATAGGTGCTATGCAAAAATTAAACCCTCAGGAATTGAGTACGCAGATTACACTCAATCAGCTCAAATTTAGCTCTACAAAAGAGTTGGTTAGTAACGGAAATGCATTCGAGCCCGGCTTACATGCTTGGATTGCACAATCTGAGGCAAAGAAAGCTGCGATGTTCGGCCTTAATATGCGTCAAGCAGGCTTTAATGTGCTTGTTTTGGGACAGCACGGTAGTGGCCGCACCTCACTGATGCAAAGTGCCATGAAACAGGTGGCAAAAACACATGGTTTTGAGTTAAGTGATTTAGTCGCTGTTTATAACTTTGAGCAAGCCAATCAACCAGTTTTGATCAAACTTCCTGTTGACACAGGCGCTAGGTTGGTGACGGCAATGGATGATTTTGCTCGCTTGCTGGTAGCTGAGCTGCCTAGCCTGGTTGCTACAAAGGAACAACAGACACCAGCTGTGGACTCCAGCACATGGCTGAAAAATGCAATGCAGCCTATCAGGGATATTTGTGTTGAAAGTAAAGACTTAAATCAATATTTGTCACTGGTTGCAAATGACATTCTGTCTTTCTTTAAAGCTTGGCAAGCGCCAGCTACAAGTGAGTTAGAAAGTGTGATAGATAGCATTGTCAATGATGGTTTTTTAACACGCTTTAGAATCAACTTGCTCGTTGATAATAGGGCAACGATTAACGAGTCACTGTTGCAGCCAGTCGTTTATGATAACGATCCGAGCTATCAATCCTTATTTGGCAGTTTAGAGAGTGGTTCAGAGCAAGTGCCAGAGTTTCTAAGGTTGCGAGCTGGGAATCTACATAAAGCGAATGACGGTATGCTGCTTATTCAGCTCAGAGACTTACTCAGTGATGAGCAAAATGGTAATCAAATATTAGAAAAACTATACCGATTTCTACGAAATGGCACTTTACAGTTTGAAGATTCCTCGGGCAGTGGTCATGGTGCAGCTTACGTCTTAGCGAACACTTTAATGCCGATAAAAGTAAAACTCGTCTTGGTTGCTATGCGCGAGGACTTCTATAATCTTTTAGAAGAAAACCCCGACTTCTTCGATTACTTTCCAGTTAAAGTAGAGTTTGCTGACAGCATTAATGCAAACAGTGAAAGTTATGCAGCAATTGCTGG
>CAXIBZ010000145.1:0-4875 GCA_964022105.1 uncultured Methylophilaceae bacterium | reverse complement strand
CGAAGGGAATTGAGTTTCTAGGTCGACTAGTTGTCGATAGAGTCCATCATAAGTACTATCCAATACTGAGGGTGTATCGAGCACGTAATATTCATAATCGTATTGGGCTATTTCATTCCGTAAAGCAATTACCTGTTTACGTGCCTCATCAATCGTTAACATACTTAGTTAAATAAACGCATGCTGCTGTCGCTACCCGGCATAACACCACGTGCAACCATGGTGGCATGGATTACTTTTAGCTGCTGGCGAATTTTTTCGATTTGTAAATCACCTAACGGTTTTTGATTGTCATCAACGATATGTGCATTCAGGCTTGCAGCCATTTTTTTGGCAACATTAACCATTTGACCAAAGACATCTTCACAATTAATGACTTTAGGAATTTCCATTTGAAATGTAGCACTTAATACTACGTTTTGTCTTAAGCTATCTGGTGTAAATGGCTGTTCATTTGCATTGACCAAAATAAACTTAGCAAAATCAGGCTTAACACTATCAAAGCAACAAAATTTGCCGTGTTTTAGCTGCATATCATTTGCTTCTGCCAAGCCTTTGAATTTTGTGCCATGAATTGGTGTCTCCCCTTGTATTAGGTGCACACTCACTAATTGATCCACATCCATACAGAATTTGTCTAAATCAATCGCACGTACGGATGGGTCGCCTTTGCCCTGCCACTCAACATGTGCATTAAACTCTAAACCAATGGTTTCTACTGCAAATTGAAACTTGTTCAGTACGGGTTTGGGCACTGGACCACGTCTGTCTGCTAATTGCATACTACAAGCAATTTGTTTAAAGCTTGCATTTTCGTCTGTATCACTATCAATACGCTGCCATAAATCATTGTCATCCAATCCATGCAGCATGACATATACATTAATTTCTTTAAGCATTGTTTGCATCATTTGATGAAAGGCATGACCATTAATGTTTTTGCTGGCATATAAAAACGCTGTTAAGTCTATCTGTGAGTGCACCTCATCTGGCAAAGCGGACGTTACTAGTGGTTCAAATTCTGCAGGCAGAATATGTTTTTCAACAATAATTTCCTTTTCTACCTGTTTTGGCTGCTGACGCTCCATATCGGTAGTTTGATTGCTTCTAGATGAAATATTGTAACTAGAAGCGATTGCCTGCGTTGGCGATTCTCTATTTTCTTCTTGCCTAATTTCTGATTGATTAGATATCTCATCTTCTTCAAGCTCATTCGCTTCTGATGAAGACGTGCTAGAAATTGGAGATTCCTCTTTATCTTCGGTTGTTTCGTTTAGTTTGCGCATTACTTCTGATTTATGCACGTCATCCGCAAACTCTTTTTCCACAAGCGCTTCTGTGTCAATGTAGAACTCTTCGACCAGCACGTCTTTTTGTGGGACGATAAAGTCTTCACTAATATTTTCGCGTAGTTTTCTTTCTTGCAACCAGTTGTAAACAACAACGCCGGCAATGATGAAAACGCCTAAAATAATCAATACTATTTGTAGATCAGACATTCTTTTATTCTACTTCGAATTTATATTCATGTTTATTAATAATTGCTAATCAAGCATGCATTTGTATGGCGGCATCAATATCCACATCTACAATACGGGACACACCTGACTCCTGCATGGTGACACCGATTAGTTGCTGCGCTATCTCCATGGTGATTTTATTATGACTCACAAACAAAAACTGTGTTTTTTCTGACATTTTTTTGACCATCTGACAAAATCGCTCCGTATTACTGTCATCAAGAGGCGCATCTACCTCATCCATCAAGCAAAATGGTGCAGGATTGAGTCGGAATAATGCAAACACCAACGCAAGCGCTGTTAATGCTTTTTCACCGCCAGATAATAGTTGAATTGTTGTGTTCTTTTTACCAGGTGGCTGCGCAAAGACTTGTAAGCCTGTATCCAGGATTTCTTCTCCAAGTAACTCCAACTTTGCTTGACCACCGCCAAACAAGGTGGAGAATAGCTCTCCAAAATGCTGATTGGCTTCATTGAAGGTTGCCATTAATTTTTCACGTGTTTCTTTATCGATTTTATTGATAGCATCCTCTAACGTTTCGCTTGCTTCAATCAAATCTTGCATTTGGCTATCTAAATAGCTTTTGCGTTCAGTCTCACTTTTTAATTCTTGTATAGCTGCGAGGTTCACAGGCCCAAGTGCTTCAATTTGTTTTTGTAGCTGACTAGTTTTGTTCGCATAAGTGCTTGCTTTTGCATCAGATTCTAAATCTTTTGCTAGCGTCTCCTCGTCCATACCGTTCTCTTTTAAACCAGCCTGACATTGCTCAAAATAAAGTCTTGCTTCCTGTTCATTCAGTCTGGCCTGTTCAAGCTGATCGCGCATTGGCATTAGCGCTTGCTCATTTTGCATACGTAACTGCTCAAGTGCTTTTAACTCGGCTTCTTGGGCTTCTAGTTGATTTCTTGCTTCCGACAGCGCTACTTCTCTTTTTTGTTTGTTTGTAACTGCCACACTTAGGTTTGCCTTAAGTGTTTCCATAGATGTCACATTGAGCGCTTTCTCAGCTTCATTTCTACGAAGTAAAAAAGCTTCTTTTTCTTCAGATAAAACTTTAATTTTATTATTTAATTCATTGATATTATTGTTAATTATCTTAACTTCAAACGTAATTTCGCGATGCTGTTTTTCCACATCAGACAAGGTGTTACGTAACTCTTGCAACGTTTGCTCTACCGTTTTTGATAATGTCTCATCTTCTACTTTTTTAGATTCCAGCTGGGCAATTGTGCTGACAATTTGCGCTAACGCTTTTTCTTTCTGTTGAATATTTTCTATTTGCTGTGTATGTCGGTTTTTTGCTAATTCAATATCGCTTTTTAGGCTTTTCTCACGTGCAATTGTTGTTTCTTGGATCTGTTCTAACTTAGAAATCGTTAGTTGTTGTTGATGCAGCACCTGCATTGCATCCTTTAGCTTGCTGTTTTCAGTTTGCTGCTGATTTCTGGCATTTGTTAATGCTAGTTCAGCGGTTTTTAATTGATCCGCTGTTTGTGATAATTTGTTTTGCAATTCAGGCAATGCTGTTTGTAGACTTGCCAACCTTTGCTGACGCTCAATTACACCATGTAAATGTGTATTTTCACCATGAAAGATCAAACCTCCGCGGCTAAAAATATCGCCTTGCTCATTCACTAATTTTTCACCAACGCTGAGCTTGCGACTGGCGTGAATACCGTCTTCATCTGCGGGTAGTATATAGGTACGTGCCAGCCAGTCGCTTAACAGTGGCTGCAAATCTGGTGCACACTCTTTAATTTTGCTGAAAAGTGAATCAAAATGCGCATGTTTGCTGGCAGAATGACTCGCTTGTTCTACAAACCCCAACGCAACTGCACTCGGTGGCCTTTGATTGAAATTAAAATCATTTGCTAATAAGGCATTTAGCCTTTCCCCCAATACCGCTTCTAAGGCAACTGTCCATTTTTCATCAACTTTTATCTTTTGCCAAAGTCTTTCATTACTGCTAAGCCCTTGATGTGACAACCACTCGGATAATTTACCTTCGGCATTGAGAGATTGTTGCATTTTGTTGAGCGAGTGTATTTCTGCTTCCGCCTGACTTAATGCGCGTTGATCATGTTGCTGCCGCTCTCGTAAAACACTAATGTCAGCAAGCAATTTTTCTTCATTACTTCTAATTGCCTGAATAGCTTGTTCAATATTAGAAACAGATTGTTGCGCTTCTTTAAGTGCTAATTTGCTATCAATTAGCAATTGAGAATCAGGCATACTCAATTGATTTAAGGCTTCTTCTAAGCGCTGCATCTGCGCAGCAGTATCTTGCGTAGATTGTTTAAGATGTTGTATGTTGTTGGTGTCGATTTGAATACGCTGATTGGCTTCACGCAAAGCTTGTGCACTGGCTTCTAGTTGCACATTTGCTTTTTTATAATTGGCTTGTACTTCGGGTAACTGTTGATTTAATACTTCTAGTTCAGCTTTTTTCGTTTGCTCTTTTTCTTGGATTTGCGCTAATGCAGCATTTAACTCAAGTAGTTTTTCATTTGACTGTGTATTAGTCAGATCATTTCGCGCAATACTGTCTTTAAGCTGTTGCAGTTGCATGGTCATGCGATCTCTAGCCTCAGTGCTCTGCTTTACTTGGTTCTCCAAATTAGCTACTTCGGCATTGGCTTCATAGTATGCAGCCTGCGCTTTATTAATCGCCTCACCTGCTTGATAAAAAGCTTGTCGACTTGTCTCTAACCCAGCTTCACTCTTACGTAATTCAGCAGTTTGAGATTCTAGCTGGATCACTAGTTTTTCCACTTGAGTTTTTGTCTTTTCCCAAGCTAGACTAGCATCACGCTTTTTAAGTAACCAGAACTGCCCTTCGGCCAATTTCAAATCAGCCTGCATCGCATGATATTTTTGTGTAACCACAGCTTGAGACTCAAGTTTAGTGATTTGTTTTTGTAGCTCTCGGCATATATCTTCAACACGCGTCAAATTTTCACGTGTGTCGCGCAAGCGCAGTTCTGTCTCGCGCCTTCTATCTTTATATTTACTAATCCCTGCTGCTTCTTCAAGGAAAATACGCAGCTCTTCAGGTTTTGCTTCTACAATGCGTGATATCGTGTTTTGACCGATAATCGCATAGGCACGACCACCAAGTCCAGTCCCTAAAAACAAGTCCGCTACATCGCGCCTGCGAACTGCAGTATTATTGATATAGTAGGTTGACCCTTTTTGTCGTTCAATAACGCGTTTGACTGAAATCTCCGCATATTGACTCCATTCACCACTGGCACCACCCAAACTGTTATCAAATACCAGCTCTACACTGGCTCTTGAAATGGCTTTCCGATTGGATGCACCGTTAAAAATAACTGCATCCATTGCATCGGCACG
>CAXIBZ010000144.1:0-4894 GCA_964022105.1 uncultured Methylophilaceae bacterium | reverse complement strand
CAGCAAAACGCTCATCTTTTGTTGTGTCTGGGACAATAAACACATCATCACCCAGGATAGCATGTCCACAAAAAGAAATGTCTCGTGGAGTCTCGCTTGCATTTAAACCTATGCATGATTTAAACCATTGACGATTTTCATCGACCAAACTTACAAGAGCAAATGAGACATTAAATAAACGTTTAGCTATGCGTGATATTCGATCAAATCTTTCTTCTGCGGGTGTGTCTAGTATATTGAGATGTCTGAGCGTCTCCAAACGCGTTGCTTCATCAGGCGGACTATTAGGCTTTTTCATTCTAGCGTCAAAGTGTCTTTATGGTTGTAATAAGTTGAGCACTGGGCTTGTAAACAAATTTTTTTCAAAAATTATGTTAGGCCACAAACAAAGAAATGACAAGCTAAACTTGATATGCTTTATGTGTCACTTAGCTAATATTGTTGCATTCAATATTGCAAACAGTGGTGTCACAACAAAGCTACTTACGGCATTTCTTGTGGAATGGGAGCTAAGTAGTTCTGATTTAATTTTTATTTGTTACTGCATGCATATCATTTTCAGATAACCAGCGCCATTCACCCACTTTTAAATCATTAGGTAACTTTAGTTCGCCAATCTGAATGCGTTTTAATGCTTCGACTCGATTGCTAATAGCGGCAATCATCCGTTTAACTTGATGGTATTTGCCCTCAGCCAGGGTCATATGAATAATATGGTCTGAAATGCGCTTACATTCTAGCGCGGCGATAGGGGTATCTTCATCAACGAGTTGAACGCCGCCAAGAATTTGCGCTATTTGCTCATCATTAACAGGATGTTTGCAGGTTACCTCGTAAACCTTAGGTACCTTATGCTTAGGTGAGCTCATTTTGTGAATAAACTGACCATCATCGGAAATGAGTATTAGGCCTGTTGTATCTTCATCTAAGCGGCCAATACACTGTACGCCACGTGCAACCAAAGGGTATGGTAGCAGGCTGTAAATGGTTGGGTGGTGCTGTGTTTTATGTGAGCATTCATAGTTACTGGGTTTATGCATCATGAGATAAGATTTGTCTTTATATTCCCATGTTTCGCCCTTAACCGTATATTGCAGGCCTTCTAGCTCAAAGCTAGTGTTTGGATCATCACACAGCTCACCGTTAACAGTGATTTCTTCATTGATAATCATAATACGACAGAGTTTGCGAGCACCATGACCTTGTTGATGCAAAATGCGTTCTAAAGTATTTTTTGCAACTTTAGCCATTATTGGTGTAACCATGTATAAATAAATGGCAAAACGATCGCACTCAATACACCATTTAGCCCCATGGCCATGCTGGCAAATATGCCTGCTTGCTCATTGACGCTAAAAGCGCGCGTAATGCCTAAGCCATGGGCGCCTACGCCAATAGCCGTACCGCGTATCCACCATGGTCTAATTTTAAAAATATCTAATATGTAGGGCGCTAAGATAGCACCTAAAATACCCGTAATCACAGTGAAGACCGCAGTGAGGGTAGGGGAGACTTGAATACGCTCTGCAATACCCATGGCGATTGGCGCCGTGACAGATTTGGTATACATACTGCCGACGATACTCTCACCTGCATTCATATATTTTGCAATTAATACCGCACTGCCAATAGAAGCAACACTTCCGCTAATGAGCGCAATAAAAATTGGAAACATTTTATCTTTCATTTGTGCAAAACCACGGTAGATAGGCACAGCAAGCGCAACTGTCGCTGTACCCAGTAGGAAGTGGACAAATTTCGCACCCTCAAAATACTTTTGATAGGCTTCTTGATTGGAGTCGCCAAAACCAAACTGCGATATAATCACAGTAATCAAGATAATTGATATTGCTGCTGGATTTAAAATGGGGTTGCGGTTAGATTTGACGTATAAGGTATAACCCAGTTGATACGTGGCAAGTGTTAATATCAGTGCAAACAGTGGGTCACCAGATAGGTACACCCAAATTTCTGTAATGGGTAGTCTATCTGTCATTTTTAGTTCCTCTCTTTGTTGCTTTTGGTCTTGCTTTCTTTCTTGCTGTTATTTGTTGCCTTCTATCCTCATCCAGTAATTTCATTTCGTGGCGATACGCTTTGCTGTTTTCATAAGCAGGCTCTTTAATACTAAATAGTTTTAGTACTAATGCAGTGATGGCAATAGCAAGTATTACACTCACAATGAGTGCTGTTGCTACTGCAAATGCATGTGTTTTTAATTCCGGTAAGAATAAAATAACACCAACAGAAGCTGGAACAAACAACAATGCCAAGTGTTGCCTGAAAGCATCCGCTACCATGCTCAAATTTGGATTGACTTTGCCTCTGAAAGACAAATACATCACAAGCAAAATAAGCCCTATCACTGGGCCAGGAATGCTAGGTATCAAAAACTTGGAGACCATCTCGCCTATACCTTGCCAGATGAATATTTGTACTAAACCTTCAATCATAAACCACCATATTAAGAATTAACATTTTGAAATTAATCATACGACATTGTAAAACGATAAACGCCTGCTTGAAGTATGACTGATGGAAATAATTAAATTAAAAAGCCCACTTTCGTGGGCTATGAATAATGCAGTATTAGATGTTAATCTTCACTGACAAAGTTATAAATAGCGGCACCAATTATCGCACCAATTATAGGTGCAATCCAGAATAACCAAAGCTGGTCTAATGCAATGCCTCCTTCTATCAATGCAGGCCCAGTACTGCGTGCAGGGTTAACAGAGGTGTTCGTTACAGGGATGCTAATCATATGAATAAGCGTTAACATTAAGCCGATTGCAATAGGTGCTAAACCAGCAGGCGCTTTTTTATCTGTTGCGCCCATAATGATAAACAAGAACATAGCGGTCATGATAACCTCAGTGACCAGCGCAGCAACCATAGTATAGCCATGTGGAGAGTGTTCGCCAAAACCATTAGAAGCCAACCCACCTGAAAATCCATCTGCACCACTAGCAATAAACTTGATGACGAGTGCTGCTAAAATAGCACCTATAACTTGCGCAATAATGTAGTGTGGTAACTCTGAAAATTTAAAACGTTTACCAATGGCTAAGCCGATAGATACAGCAGGATTTAAATGACAACCTGAAACATGCCCAATGGCATATGCCATAGTTAATACTGTTAGGCCAAATGCAAATGATACACCTAAGTAACCTAAGCCTAAATTAGGTATACCTGCCGCTAGTACTGCGCTTCCGCATCCACCTAGTACTAGCCAAAATGTACCGATTAACTCAGCAACAGAGCGTTTTGTTAAGTTCATATGAATCTCCCAAAAAATAATGTTTTTAAAATGTTATTATTTTGAAAGTTGAATCTATCCGAAATCTTATAAGCTAACAAGTGCAAGCATAGTAAACTAGGTTAATTAATGTTAAATGAATGATTAGGGATCTATGCGTTTTAAACATATCACCTCACGCGACAATGCTATATTTAAACAGTTGAAAAAATTAGCTGAAAATAAGCGAGAGCGAACTCGACATGAGAAAACGCTGTTAGATGGCGTGCATTTAATTCAAAGCCACCTACTAGCTTTCGGTGAGCCAGAGTTGCTAATTATCCCAGAAGGTGAAAGTTCGCAAGAGGCGGTTGATTTGATGCAGCAGTTGGGGGATGTGAATACGGTTATGTTCCCAACGTTGATGTTCTCAGAACTAACACCGGTGACTACTAGCACAGGCATTTTAGCTGTAGTAAAACAACCAAAAGTAGAATTACCGTATACGGTTAACTATGCATTGATGCTAGAGGATATTCAAGATCCTGGTAACTTAGGTAGTATGTTGAGAACAGCGTTAGGTGCTGGTGTAGATGTAGTTTATTTATCCAGAGGTTGTACCGATGCTTGGTCCCCTAAGTGTTTGCGTGGTGGACAAGGTGCCCATTTTCACCTGCCAATAATAGAAGGTGTGGATATTATTGAAGCGATTAAAGATTTTAATGGAAATACTTATGCAACGACCCTAGCTGGGGACTCGCTTTATGGGTATGACTTAACTTCACCAACAGCTTTTGTTATTGGTAATGAAGGTGCTGGCTTAAGCCGAGGCACAATTAATGCTGCTAGCCACGAAGTAAGTATCCCTATGCATGAAAAGCTCGAGTCACTCAATGCAGCGGCTGCAGCTGCGATTTGTATGTTTGAGCGTAAACGGCAGGTCGATTTGAGGAGGTAACTACGCGCTCTTGGAATTAGTCGTGGCAGTCAGGCATGCTCATGGTCACTGAGAGCGAAGCGCGGCAGTCTGGTTTTTAAGTATTTTACATGGATGCTTCACTGCGATCGCAATGACGTAAGACCATAGTGATGGTATGTGTTTAATGAATCGCCTTGCTTGCTTTGATAACCTCGCTATCAGTAAATTATGTACCAGCATCTACTGCATCGAAAATGTACTCTTTATTACAGTAATCGCAATTAATTTTTACTTGGTTTTGCTCAGTAATAATCGATTCAACTTCATTTTTGCCTAACATTTGGAGCATGCTTGCAACACCAGCTCGCGTACATTTGCAATAAAAACGTAATAAGCGGTTATCAAATACACGCACATCTTCTTCATGAAATAGGTCGGTGATAATGCGTTCCGCACTATTGCTAATCAACTCATCATTTGTAATTGTGTCAGCAAGCGTAGCGACGCGATTCCAAGCATCAGCATCGACTAATTGATCTTCAGGTAGTTTTTGTAACATCAAGCCGCCTGCGTATTGTCCGTCACAGCTTAGCCATAGTTTAGTGTCAATTTGTTGAGAACGCATCATATAACTCTCTAACATAGCTGGGATATTTTAACTTTCAATTGGCACAATCCCTGGGTAGGGTTTTTGTCTTTTTCAGTCTACAGTAATCCGCCATTGACCGTCACTA
>CAXIBZ010000143.1:0-4916 GCA_964022105.1 uncultured Methylophilaceae bacterium | reverse complement strand
CCACTATGATAGTGATAGCCGCGTAATTCACTCAGATCAAAGCCGATGTCTAAAATCAAATCAAGTAACTGATCAGAAACATAGGCAAGATCTTGAAGTGCTTTAGTTATTTTAGGTAACGAAGGTAATACAGCTTTTGCACGTATTAGTATGTCGCGATTGCCATTCAAGTCCACTAATTGTATTAACGCTTGCTTTATTGTCTGGTCAACATTCTTTGTCAGCGTTTCTAATAGTGCTTTATCTTTGCTGAGCAAAGCACCTTGTAGCTCGTCTTCGAGACTTCGGTCTATTTTGCCTGTTTCAATAAGGCTTTCAAAAATACCTGCGTGGCTAAAATCAACATGCAAGTGATCTAGTCCTATTAGTTTTAGCGATTTAATCATCAATCGCTGTATTTCAATATCACTTTCAACACCTGCATGCCCAAACAGCTCTGCTCCAACCTGCAATGGCTCTCGTGTACGTGCTAAGCCGCTGGGTTGTGTACGTAACACTGTTCCTGCATAGCATAATCTTGATATACCAGCATGATTGAGCATATGCGCATCTATACGAGCTGCTTGCGGAGTTGTATCGGCTCGGATACCCATCATTCGACCTGTCAGTTGATCGACGACTTTGAATGTCGCCGTATCTAACTCACTTCCAGTGCCCGTGATGAGTGACTCTATATATTCCAGCGTAGGTGGAATCACATATTGATAGCCATGCACTTTAAATAAATCCAACAGTTGTCGGCGCAACGTCTCGATACGTTCAGCCTCAATGGGCATGACATCTTCAATAAACTCTGGGAGTAACCAATTTCGCATCAGGGTATTATACTTGCAAACAGCTTAAACTGCTCATATCTGAAGATGTAGTATTAGTGATTAATGATCAATAGTAGCAAGCCAAAAGCGATAGAAACTACGCCGACAAACCGCAACTGACCATCTTTTAACATAATCATTCTTTTAAAGGTCTCTCGCCATGCTTGCGGGGCTATTAAAGGTAATAACCCCTCGAATACAAGCATCAATCCCAGTGCTGCAAGTAATGTAGAGTTCATTATTATTACTTTTTATTACCCTCAGAGGAACGTAGATATTTGAAAAAATCCGAATTAGGGTCTAATACCATTACATCAGATTTACTATTCAAGCTGTTTTTATAGGCTTCTGTGCTTCTGTAAAACGCGTAAAACTCAGGGCTTTTGCCATATGCTTTTGCATAAATCTCAGTTGCAATTGCATCGCCATCACCTTTCGTTTTTTGTGCATCTCGGAAAGCTTCCGCTATGATGACTTCTTTTTGCTTATCCGCATCCGCTCTAATTTTCTCAGAAGCAGCCGCACCCTCAGACCTTAGCTGATTAGCAATCCTTTTTCGTTCTGAAATCATACGATCAAAAACAGATTTGCTGATTTCCTCGGAGTAATCAACACGTTTTAGTCGAACATCAACAATCTTCACACCAATCTGACTCGCTTCTTTATCGGCTTTTTCACGTAAATTATCCATAATTGCCGTTCTTTCACCCGCGATGACATCACGGACAGTACGCACACCAAATTCAGCACGCAAGCCAGCATTAATTACTTTTGCTAGGCGATCTTCTGCTGCTGCTTCACCACCTTCTTTGATAGAAACATAGTATTTAGCAGGATCAATTATTCGCCATTTGACAAAAGAGTCTACCAACATGTATTTATTTTCACTGGTAATAAATTTTGCTGGTGCTTCACCATCAAGGGTTACAATTCTTTTATCAAAATATTTAACATTTTCAATAAATGGAAATTTGAAATAAAGTCCAGGTTCTTTTTTGGTATCAACAATTTGACCTAACCGAAAAACCAAACCATATTCACGCTGATCCACAATAAATGCTGACATGCTGATCAACACCAATAAAATCAAACCACTTACAATGATTAATCCAATATTCTTTTTCATCTTAGTTACCTTCTCTTTCGCGGCTTCTTTGTAGCGAGCGGCTATCAGAAGTTGACTCCACTATACTGTCACTAGCCTCACTCACTGATGACTGTGAGGTATTTCTACTTGATGATGGGCTGCTAACCTGCATGAGCTTATCTAAGGGCAAATACAACAAACTATTACTGCCCTCTTTTTGATCAACAACAACTTTACTTACGTCAGACAAAATTTGTTCTTGTGCCTCTATGAACAAGCGTTGACGTGTCACTTCAGGTGCTTTTACATACTCTGCGTAGATTTTCTCAAAACGGTCGGCATTACCACTAGCTTCATTTTGCACTTTAAGTTTATAGCCCTCTGCTTCTGCTAATAAGCGAGATGCATTACCACGCGCCTTTGGTATGACAGCATTGGCATAAGCCTGCCCTTCATTAATTTGTCGTTGGTAATCCTGATTTGCTCTATTTACGTCTTCAAATGCTTCTTGCACAGGTTCAGGCGGCAAAGCAGACTGTAACGAAACGCTAGTAATATTAACGCCTGTCCCATAAGAGTCTAATAAAGACTGCATTTGTTCTGAAGTATCTTGCAACCCTTTTTGCAACAAATCATCCAATTTATTCTTGCCAACAACTTCGCGAATAGCCGTTTCCGCGGCAGACATCACTGATTCATCAGTGCTACGATTATTAAAGAGATAGTCTTTTGCATTTTTAAGGTTGTATTGCACCGCAAATTGCAGATCGATAATGTTTTCATCTTCAGTTAGCATTAAAGCTTCTTCAGGCACTTTTTGCTTGGCCCCGTTGAGGCCTGTTCTATACCCTACTTCTAATTTTCTCACTTGCTCCATGTTAACGACAGTTACCGACTCAATCGGATAAGGCCAGTGCCATCTGGGTCCTGGCTCAACAGCAGGCTCTAGATAAGCACCGAACCGCTGTTTTACGCCAAGAGAACCCTGATCAACAATATAAAAACCTGTCGCAAGCCAGATCACAAGGATCAGCAATAATATTGGGACAATAGGCAAATTAATCGGGGCACTATTGCTCGTTGGCGGTTCCGCGCCATTCCCAGAACCTTTTTTACCAAAAAGATTGTTAATCTTTTTGTTCAAGTCTCGGAAAACCTCGTCTAAATCGGGTGGCCCTTCATTATTGCGTTGTGCCCATGCGGGTAATTTCATCTTATTTGCTCCACAATTTCTATTTTAAATAATCTCATTACTATTATGCGTAAGCACTTTTTTCTGTACTTAATTTTTTCAAGTTCAAATGATGCTCTTGCAATGCAAGGCGGATAAAGTCAACTCCCTCACCTGTTTTGGCAGAAGCGCGAATACGTATAATTTTACCATGTTCATCTCGATCAAATCCTGGTTCACACGCCATTCGGTCAATCTGATTGAGTATTAAAATCTGCGGTACTTGGTCAGCACCAATATCGTGTAGCACTTTATTTACTTGCGATATTTGCGCCTCACGGTTTGTACTCGCTATATCGACCACATGCAACAGCAAATCAGCCTGCGCCGCTTCTTCTAAGGTAGCGCCAAATGCCTCAATCAAGGTTGTTGGTAGGTGCTTAATAAAACCCACAGTGTCAGATAGCACAACTGGCACAGAGCCATAGCCTTCAAGGGCTGGCAGGTGCATTTTACGTGAGGTAGTATCCAAGGTTGCAAACAACTGGTCTGCCGCGTAGATATCTGCTCGCGTTAAGCGATTAAACAATGTGGACTTACCTGCGTTCGTATACCCAACCAAAGAAACGGCCATTAAATTAGAACGCTTTCTGGCCTGCCTTTGCATTCCTCGTTGTGATTTGAGTTTTTTGAGCTTCTCTCGCAGCTGTTTAATGCGTACACGTAACATACGTCTATCAAGCTCTAACTGCGTTTCACCAGGCCCTCCACGTACACCAATACCACCTTTTTGTCGCTCCAAGTGGCTCCAACCTCTAACTAACCTTGTAGACAAATGCTCTAATTGTGCTAATTCAACCTGTAACTTACCTTCATGACTTTGCGCTCGCTGCGCAAAGATGTCGAGGATTAGACCTGTACGATCTATCACGCGTGCTTCTAAAAAGCGTTCGAGATTACGTTGTTGAGATGGGCTTAAATCATGGTTAAATGCAACCAGCTTTGTTTCGCTAGCCTGCAACATCTGCTTTAGGTCTTCAGCTTTACCTGAGCCAAGAAACAATTTCGCATCCGGCACACTTCTTTTTGCTTCTACCGTTCCAGTTACCTTCAAGCCAGCAGTTGTTACCAACTGCCGAAGCTCATAGAGGCTCTCTTCATAATCAGGCTCGTTAAAGTCTATGCTAACAAGGATAACTGCGTCGGTTATCGGGGGCCTATCGAGCATAAAGTTTGTGCTTATTCAAATTAAGATTCTTCCTGATCTGGGATTGACATAGCGACTGCACGAGCAGGCACAATAGTAGAAATCGCATGCTTATAGACCATTTGCGTAACAGTATTTTTGAGTAATATTACGTATTGATCGAAGGAGTCCACTTGTCCCTGCAATTTAATTCCATTGACTAAATAAATTGACACCTGTACATGCTCTTTTCTGAGCGCGTTTAAAAATGGGTCTTGTAACATTTGGCCTTTATGGGTCATTTTCCACTCCTTGTAGTTTTAATAGTATCGGAGATAGCTCTTTTTATGAATTATCTGTCATCTGAGACTATCATTGCGCGTTTTTGTTCTAATTTCAAGAGCAAAAATAAAAGTTTTTTAATTTAAATAGGATTCCATTCGCTGAAGCACTTCTTGCTTGCCTAGAATTGCCATTATTCG
The DNA here is from genome assembly GCA_964022105.1 of uncultured Methylophilaceae bacterium. Classification (GTDB taxonomy): domain Bacteria; phylum Pseudomonadota; class Gammaproteobacteria; order Burkholderiales; family Methylophilaceae. The sequence goes on along the minus strand of CAXIBZ010000143.1, from coordinate 175 downwards.
GTCAATGCTGGGCGATTGGGCAACACCTGCCAACATGACACGTAATGGCATCGCAACCTGTGGAAATTTGAGTGCTTTTTCTTTGACTACGTGACTAATCCTTTCATGAATCAATTCGGGCGTCCAATCGGTATTGACTAACATCTCATGTAAATGATGCAGTATTGGCATAATT
>CAXIBZ010000142.1:0-4918 GCA_964022105.1 uncultured Methylophilaceae bacterium | reverse complement strand
AAACCGAGGGTTGGGGGTTCGAAGCCCTCTTGGCCTGCCAAATAATAGAGCAACGCACAATGTGGGTTGCCATAAAAGAAATTAAGTGACTAATTATGGTAGATAAAATTAAGCTGGTTTTGACCTTGCTGCTGGTAGCGGCTGGCATCGCTGGCTTTTATCTTTTGGCGGATAAAGCATTGGTCTTGCGTATCCTTGCAGTTATTGCGGGAGTGGTAGCTGCAGCTGTGTTGTTCAAAACGACAGCCATGGGTCAAAAATCTTTCGGTTTTTTTGGCGATTCAGTTGCTGAAGCAAAACGCGTGGTTTGGCCAACACGCAAGGAAACTGTGCAAACAACGTTAGTCGTATTTGTATTAGTGGTTGTTATGGCGGCCTTTTTGGCGGTAGTCGATATTGGTTTTTCGCACATGATTCAATGGATACTAGGACGGAGTGCTTAATGGAAATGCATTGGTATGCAGTTCAGGTCTTTTCGAGCATGGAAAAATCAGTAAAAGCTGCATTAGAAGAACGTATTGCACGTTCTGATATTCAAGATCATTTTGGCGATATTCTGGTGCCAATTGAAGAAGTGGTTGAAATGAAGTCGGGTGTAAAGAAGATTTCAGAACGTCGTTTGTATCCTGGTTATGTCTTGGTGCAAATGGCAATGACAGATGCAAGCTGGCATCTAATAAAAAGTACACCACGAGTAACAGCTTTTATCGGCGGTAGTGCACAAAAGCCAACGCCAATTAAGGATAAAGAAGTCGAAATTATTTTACAGCGCATGGATGATAGTAAATCTAATCCGGCGCAAAAAATGGTGTTTGAAAAAGGCGAAGCGGTGCGTGTTACCGATGGGCCGTTTAAAGATTTCTCGGGCAATATTGAAGAAGTCAATTACGAGAAAAATAAGGTGCGCGTGTCGGTTTCTATTTTTGGACGTGCTACACCAGTAGAGCTTGACTTTGGTCAAGTAGAAAAAGAAGTTTAGCTTCTAAAAAATAGTTTTTTAACGGGGAGCTCTTTTTAAAAGCGTTTGCACCCACTTAAGGAGTATACAATGGCAAAGAAAGTCATCGGCTATATTAAGCTGCAGATTCCTGCAGGTAAAGCTAATCCGAGCCCACCAGTTGGCCCAGCATTAGGTCAGCGTGGTTTGAATATTATGGAATTTTGTAAGGCATTTAATGCTGCAACACAGAGTGTTGAGCCTGGCTTACCTATTCCCGTAGTCATCACAGCCTTCGCTGATAAAAGTTTCACTTTTATAATGAAGACGCCGCCAGCATCAATTTTGTTGAAAAAAGCGGCGAAAATTAAGAGTGGATCAGCACGTCCACACATTGATAAAGTGGCAACCATTACTCGAAAACAAGCGGAAGAAATCGCTACAACTAAAATGCCAGACCTGACAGCTGCTGATATGGATGCTGCGGTCAGAACAATTGCAGGTAGTGCTCGTAGTATGGGTATTATTGTGGAGGGTGAATAAGATGGCTAAAAGAATAAATGCATTACGTAGTAAGGTTGACCGTGACAAAGTGTATCCAATTCAAGATGCGCTTGCACTTGCAAAAGAAACTGCAAAAGTTAAGTTTGATGAGTCAATCGATATTTCAATTAATTTGGGTATCGATGCAAAAAAATCAGACCAATTAGTGCGTGGTTCTATCGTGTTGCCAAATGGTATCGGTAAAACTACACGTGTAGCTGTGTTTGCACAGGGCGCGCAAGCAGAAGCTGCTAAAGCGGCTGGCGCTGATATTGTTGGTTTTGAAGACTTGGCTGAGCAAATCAAAGGCGGCATGATGGATTTTGATGTTGTGATTGCAACACCAGATGCGATGAGAATCGTTGGTACATTGGGACAAGTGTTGGGCCCACGCGGTTTAATGCCAAACCCTAAAGTGGGTACAGTAACACCTGATGCAGCTACAGCTGTTAAAAATGCAAAAGCTGGTCAAGTTCAATACAGAACTGACAAAGGTGGCATTATCCATTGTACAGTGGGTCGTGCATCATTTAGTGTCGAGCAGCTTTCTGGTAATGTAGCTGCGCTCGTGGATGCAATTAACAAGGCAAAGCCAGCATCTGCCAAAGGCATATATTTGAAGAAGTTATCTGTTTCTAGCACTATGGGGCCAGGTATACGTATAGACCAAACCTCAGTTGTTTAACAATTTTCCAAGCAAGGCGCTTGGGTATTAAGAACTTTGGGCCCGTCACTTTATTTTAAAGTGACGGGAGCATCAAAGACCGCTGGTACTCGAAAGGGTTTAATTGATAACTGATAATAATGGGTGATAGTAATCCTCTGTTGTTACTAGTTTGATTCCAGCGTAGATGGCGAACCCTGTGCAGGATTTGTAAGCCCTGAATCAAGGACGCCGTGAGTGGTGAGATATTTAGGTATCGCACTTAACATTAACGGAAGGAGAATAGACCTTGAGTCTTAATCTAACAGAGAAAAAAGCAGTAGTTGCTGAAGTCAGCGAAAAAGTCGCATCGGCGCAAGCAATTGTTCTTGCTGAGTATCGTGGGCTAACCGTGTCGGAAATAACGACGCTGCGAGCTGAAGCCAGAAAATCGGATGTGTACTTGCGTGTATTAAAAAATACGCTTGTGCGCCGTGCAGTTGAAGGTACGCCATTTTCAGCCTTAACAGACGATATGGTTGGTCCATTGATGTTCGGTATTTCAGCCGACCCAGTGGCGGCAGCCAAGGTAATGAACAATTTTGCAAAAGATAACGATAAGTTCGTGATTAAAGCAGGCGCAATGCCAAATACAGTATTGGATCCAGCAGGGGTCAAAGCATTGGCAAGTATGCCTAGTCGTGAAGAGTTGCTCGCTAAGCTTCTCGGTACTATGCAAGCACCCGTTGCTAAATTTGTACAGACACTTAATGAAGTGCCAACAAAATTTGTACGTGGCCTTGCAGCAGTTCGTGATCAAAAACAAGCAGCTTAATTACAGCTAACTTATTACATTAAAAATTTAGGAGTTTTACAAATGGCAATTTCAAAAGAAGATATTTTAGAAGCAATTGGTTCAATGTCAGTTTTAGATTTATCTGAACTAATTAAAGAAATGGAAGAGAAGTTTGGCGTGTCAGCAGCGGCTGCAGCAGTTGCAGTTGCAGCACCAGCAGCAGCTGGTGGTGACGCAGGTAGCGCAGCAGCAGAAAAATCAGAGTTTGATGTTGTATTAACTGCAGCTGGCGAGCAAAAAGTAAGCGTCATTAAAGCTGTTCGTGAATTGACAGGTCTTGGTTTGAAAGAAGCTAAAGATCTAGTTGATGGCGCACCAAAAACAGTTAAAGAAGGCTTAGCAAAAGCTGAAGCTGAAGAAGCATTGAAAAAATTGATTGAAGCAGGTGCTACTGGCGAACTTAAATAATTATATTAAGTGACGCAAGCTAGGCTGACGGGAAACCGTCAGCCTTGGCTGTTTATAGACAGCAAAAAGAATAATAAGTGATTGTGAAGTAAGATTTATTAAATGATGTTATAAATCAATGCATTAGATTCTTAGTGTTTTGCTTTCTAACCTCATCATTATCTGGAGACGCTATGAGCTATTCCTTTACCGAAAAAAAACGGATTCGTAAAAGTTTCGCTAAAAGAGAAAGTGTGCAAGAAGTACCCTACCTGCTTGCGATGCAATTGGAGTCCTATAAAGCCTTCTTGCAGGCGGACGCTAAACCGGACGAGCGTAAAAATATAGGTCTAGAATCTGCTTTTAGCTCGGTTTTTCCAATTGAAAGCCATTCTGGGAATGCCCGTTTGGATTACGTTAGTTATCAGTTGGGCGCGGAGCCGTTTGATGTGAAAGAGTGTCAGCAACGTGGTTTGACCTATGCTGCACCAATTCGCGTTAAAGTGCGCTTGACTATTATGGATAAAGAGTCATCAAAGCCTACGGTAAAGGAAGTAAAAGAACAAGAAGTTTATATGGGCGAGCTGCCATTGATGACAGAGAATGGTTCATTTGTTATCAACGGAACAGAGCGCGTAATTGTTTCACAGTTGCATCGTAGTCCAGGTGTTTTCTTTGAGCATGATAGAGGTAAGACACATAGCTCAGGAAAGCTATTGTTTTCAGCTAGAGTGATTCCTTACCGTGGTTCTTGGTTAGATTTTGAGTTTGACCCTAAAGATTACTTGTACTTCCGTGTTGACCGTCGTCGTAAGATGCCGGTTACCATTCTTTTAAAAGCGTTGGGCTTTAACCCAGAGCAGATTCTAGAAATGTTTGGTGATACTGATACTTTCAATTTCGGTCCAAAAGGCGTTGAGTTTACTTTGGTGCCTGAGCGGTTACGTGGAGAGGTAGCTAAATTTGATATTGCGGATAAAGGTGGCAATATTATTGTGGCTAAAGATAAACGCATTACAGTTAAACATATCCGTGAAATTGAGAAGGCAGGAATTAGTAAAATAGTTGTGCCAACTGAATTTGTACTTGGTCGCGTTATTGTAAAAAATATTATCGATGAAGAGACAGGTGAGGTGTTAGCAAATGCTAATGATGAGATTACTGGTGAGCTGCTAGAGACACTAATTGAAGCAAAAATTGGTTCAATTGATACGCTGTATTCGAATGATCTCGATCATGGGGACTTTATTTCTCAGACCTTGCGAATTGATGAGGTTCCGGATCAATATTCAGCGCGTACCGCAATTTACAGAATGATGCGTCCTGGTGAGCCACCTACTGAAGATTCAGTAGAGGCTTTGTTCCAAGGTTTATTCTTCAACTCTGATCGCTATGACTTGTCAGAAGTGGGTAGAATGAAATTTAATCGCCGTGCTTATCCAAGTAAACTGGAAGAGCGTACTGCAAATTGGATGAAACGTTTTTATGAGCGTGTTGGACCCAAAGGTGACACGGGTGAAAGCGTTCTTTCAACGGATGACATCCTAGCTGT
>CAXIBZ010000141.1:0-4945 GCA_964022105.1 uncultured Methylophilaceae bacterium | reverse complement strand
CAATACCTAACCTTCCACGCAGAAGTAATGCATGTGGCAGCTTATCTCTACGCTGCATCACGCTATCCCATTGTGCTTTTTGCCATTTATACATATTAATATAATCAGCTACTTAATATAAACTCTTGAATTATTACATTAACTTCATTTTTGACTGCATCTAATGACTTATTCGCATTAATAACGCGGAAACGATGTGGGTCATTTTTAGCACGCTGCAAATAAACTTCTCTCAATTTCTCGAAGAAGGTTTTACCCTCTCGTTCAAACTTATCTGGGGTTCGCGCTGTAGCAAGACGTTCCATACTCACCTCGACAGGCACATCAAATAAGATGGTCATATCAGGCTGTAGCTCACCTTGAACCCATGATTCTAGCTGACTAATTTTATTAAAGTCTACGCCTTTAGCGCCAGCTTGATAGGCATAAGTTGCATCGGTAAAGCGATCAGAAAGCACATAAGCACCTCTTGCAATAGCTGGCGTGATTACTTCAGCGATATGCTCTCTTCTTGCGGCAAACATCATGAGCGTTTCTGTCTCTGGGTCCATTTTTTCATGTAACAGGAGTCCACGCAGTTTCTCGCCGAGCTCAGTGCCACCAGGCTCACGTGTACAAACAACTTCTTTGCCCGTTGCCTTTAATTGCTCAACAATGTTTGGTATATGTGTGCTTTTACCTGCACCATCCATTCCCTCAAGTGTAATAAATTTACCTGTTTTCAACTGTCTATTCTTCTAATATGGTTAACGTTTAAGCTGATACTTCGCTACAGCACGGTTATGGTCTACTAATGAGTTAGAAAAAGCATGGCTACCGTCGCCCTTACCAACAAAATATAGCGCTTTTGTTTTCGCTGGATGTAATGCAGCATCTATTGCAGCCATACTTGGCATTGCGATTGGCGTGGGCGGTAGACCATATCTTGTATAAGTATTGTAGTTGGTATCTTTACGTAAATCTTTACGTCTGATATTGCCATCAAAACCATCACCCATGCCATAGATAACAGTTGGATCAGTTTGTAGTTTCATTCCAATACGCATACGATTAACAAAGACACCGGCAATCATCGGTCTTTCCGAAGCCATACCAGTCTCTTTTTCTACGATAGATGCCATAATTAATGCTTCGTAGCTGTTTTTATAAGGTAAACCCTGCTCCCTGCCCTGCCACGCTTGTTCTAGTTTAGTAGTCATAATCTCATGTGCGCGTTTTAATAGCACAATATCTTTTGTTCCTCGATCAAAGTAGTAGGTATCAGGGAAAAACATGCCTTCGGGATGTGATTGTTCGGGATTGATTAACGCCATAATATCTGCGTAAGATAGCTGTTGAACAGTATTAGTCACTGCAGGATTTTTCTCTAAACTGGCAAGCATATCTTTAAAGGTTTTACCTTCAATAAAGGTTATTTTAGCTTGTGTCGTTTTGCCACTAATGAGTGACAATAATAATTCGTATGGTGTCACATTAGCATTTAACGTATATTCCCCTGCTTGCAGTGATGCTTCTTTGCCCATTAGTCGTGCAAGTACGATAAATAGCAGTTTGTTTTTAATTACACCTTGTTCAACGAGTTGATTAGCGATACTAGAAAGACCGCTATTAGCCTTAATAGAGACATCTTGTGAGGCGCTTGGAATGTTTAATGGAGATTTGGCGTAATAGGCCAAATAAGCAGCAAAACTAAGAACTGCAATCACGCCAATAATGACGCAAACTTTTATAAGCCTTATCATTACTTCATTGCCTCACGTAATTGATTAGCCAGTGTTTGTTTCGTCCACTTTTTATGTGAAATTTGTCTTACCTGCCATACACCAAACAAACTATTACAAATAAGCACTTCATCGGCAGCTAATAATTTTTCTAATTGCATTTCTTCTGTTTTTGCTTTCAGTTTTAAAGTCTGTGCATGTGACAAAATGCGTTGCCTTGTAATGCCAGCTACGCCGCACTTATTCAATGATGGCGTAATAAGCGTATCGCCAAAGCGTGCAAATAGATTAGCGGCTGTACACTCTATTACATTATCGTCTATATCGAGCATCAGTCCCTCAGCCAAATCTGGATCATGCCATTCCATGCGTGCAAGTACATTTTCGAGCCGATTTAGATGCTTAATACCTGCTAATTTTGGTTGATGACTTATCCGTGTGTCACACAGGTGCAAGTGAACGCCCTCTATAAAATAATCTTCAGGATAATCTGGAAATTTTGTTTTAACCATTACGCGCATTGGTGTTGTAATCGAGGGTGGTTTATATCCACGCTCTCCCTCTCCGCGTGTAACAATGATTTTAACAACAGAAACGTCATCATCCACGGTAGCAAGCAACTCAAAATCATTAATGAACGTCTCTGCACTAGGGCAAACTATCCCTATAGCACTGCAATCCCTAACCAATGTTTGATAGTGCAGCGGCCATTGCTCAGGTAAACCATTGACTACCTTGATTGTTCTGAATACACCGTCACCGTAAGCAAAGCCTCTATCCAGTGCGGAAATCGCGCCATGAAAGCTACCATTGATGAGCGTTGCATTGTTTATTTGCATAGCCGACATTAAACCATAGCCACGAGTAACAAAAAAGCCTGTGCGATTAAATGCACAGGCTTTTTAATAGTTGACTTATTAAACCTTTTTAAAAACCAATGAACCGTTGGTACCACCAAAACCAAAATTGTTTTTTAGTGCATATTCAATTTTCACATCACGTGCGGTATTGGCACAATAATCAAGATCACACTCAGGATCTTGGTCATGCAGATTAATTGTCGGTGGTGAAACTTGATTATAAACCGACAACACAGTAAATACAGACTCCAATCCCCCTGCGCCACCTAATAAGTGACCCGTCATGGATTTTGTAGAATTCACTACTAGCTTGTAAGCATGTTCGCCAAATGTTGCTTTAATTGCGTTTGATTCATTCACATCACCCAGTGGTGTAGACGTACCGTGCGCATTCATGAAATTGACTTGATCTACATTAACACCAGCATTTTTAAGCGCATTCATCATAGATCGACGAGGGCCGTCCATATTTGGTGCAGTCATATGATAGGCGTCAGCACTCATGCCATAACCCACTAATTCGGCATAAATTTTAGCCCCTCGCGCTTTGGCGTGCTCATACTCTTCAAGCACCATCACACCAGCGCCCTCACCCATTACAAATCCATCACGACCTTTATCCCAAGGACGACTAGCCGTTGTTGGATCATCGTTACGAGACGATAATGCTTTAGCAGATGAGAACCCGCCAATCGCTAATTCTGTAATCGCTGCCTCAGCACCACCCGCAATCATGACATCAGCATCGCCATATTCAATCATTCTCGCGGCATCACCAATACAATGCGTTCCTGTTGTACAAGCTGTTACAACAGCAACATTTGGTCCTTTTAAGCCTAGCATGATACTTAAGTTGCCAGAAATCATATTGATGATAGTGCCAGGAATAAAGAAAGGTGAAATTTTACGTGGCCCACCCGCATCAAAGCTATCATTGGTTTCCTCAATTGTGCCAAGGCCACCAATACCAGACCCAATTTCAACACCAATACGCTCAGCATTTTCTTCTGTGACTTCTAATCCACTATCTTTAAATGCCTCTATACCTGCAGCCATGCCATATTGTATAAATGTATCCATACGTCGCGCATCTTTCGCAGATAGAAAATCTTCCACATTGAAGTCATCGACTTCACCTGCGATTTGACACGCAAATGCACTCGGATCAAACTTTGTAATACGTGTGATACCAGTTTTGCCAGCAATTAAATTGGCCCATGCAGTTGATGCACCAGTTCCTACTGGAGACACAACACCCAAGCCTGTAATAACGACTCTACGTTTAGACATATGTTAGAAATTAGCCCTTTTACAAGGGCTAATTAGATAGGAATTATTTGAGGTTTGCGTTGATATAGTCAATTGCAAGTTGTACAGTTGTAATTTTCTCCGCTTCTTCATCTGGAATTTCAGTATCGAACTCCTCTTCTAAAGCCATTACTAATTCTACTGTGTCTAATGAATCAGCCCCTAAATCATCTACAAATGATGATGTGTTTTTAACGTCAGCTTCGCTTGATCCTAATTGTTCACAAACGATTTTTTTTACTCGTTGTTCGATGTCAGACATCCATTTACCCCTTTGATTAAAAATTAGCTTACTCAGCTAAGTGCGTATTCTAGCAAAAGTCTGCTGGAATACAAAAAAATAATTTCATGAAATTATGCCATATACATGCCACCATTCACATGAATGGTTTCACCAGTGATATATGCTGCAGCTGGTGAAGCCAAAAACGCAACGGTTTCCGCAATTTCACTAACATTGCCCAATCTAGCAAGCGGAATATGGTCTAGCATTTGCTTCTTGATAGCCTCAGGCAGTTCCGCTGTCATATCGGTATCAATAAATCCAGGCGCAACGCAATTAACTGTAATACCCCTTGATCCGACCTCTTTGGCCAAGGATTTAGTAAAGCCAGTCATACCTGCTTTTGCTGCGGCATAATTAGTCTGCCCTGCATTACCCATGTGGCCAACCACACTTGAAATGCTAATAATACGACCTGTTCTGGCTTTCATCATTGGCCGTAGTACGGCTTTGCTCATTCGGTATACTGAGCTCAGATTAGTTGAAATAACTGCATCCCAATCCTCATCAGACATGCGCATCATCAATGTATCTTTCGTGATGCCAGCATTATTCACCAGCAGGCTCACATCGCCGAACGTGGCAGTAATATCTGCAAGCACTGCATCGATTTGTTCTACATTATTAACATCTAGTGCAATTCCTTTACCTTTTATACCTGCTTCAGCTAAAGCGTTAGAAATTTTCTCAGCACCAGTTGCCGATGTAGCCGTGCCAATGACAACAGCACCTTGTCGACCTAGCGTTTGTGCAATAGCAGCTCCAATGCCGCG
>CAXIBZ010000140.1:0-4975 GCA_964022105.1 uncultured Methylophilaceae bacterium | reverse complement strand
CAACTCTGCATCTATCTCTACTGAGTAAACATGGGCAGCTTGATGCGCCAACAGCGCTGTAAAATAACCGCTTCCAGTACCGATATGTAAGACTTTATCAGTCGGCTTTATGCTGAGTGACTGGAGTATGCGTGCTTCCAACTTAGGTGATAGCATGGATTGCCCAGAGGAAAGTGGTATCTCAATATCGGCAAATGCCAAGCCTTGATAAGCTTCTGGTACAAAATTCTCTCGCGGTACGTCGTGTAATAGCTGCAACACTCTAGGGTCTAACACCTCCCAAGTGCGGATTTGCTGTTCGATCATATTAAAACGGGCTTGTTCATTACTTTGATTTGTGCGCACTGTCATGTCCTACTAACCTCATCAGTTTTCTCAATATTATAATGTAATGCATCGCATGTTGTGGTTTATTCCAGCATTTACGTTTGGCTTGGCATTTTCACTTTAAACCAAGCGGCATAGAGCGCTGGTAAAAATAATACCGTCAACAATGTTGCAACTGCTAAGCCACCCATAATGGCCACTGCCATTGGCCCAAAAAACACACTTCTGGTCAACGGAATCATCGCTAGTATAGCGGTGCCAGCTGTCAGGACAATCGGTCGGAAGCGTCTAATGGTAGACTCAATAACTGCCTGCCATGTTTCCATCCCAGAAGCTTTATCTTGTTCTATTTGGTCGATTAAAATAACAGAGTTACGCATAATCATGCCCGACAATGCAATACTGCCTAGCATAGCTACAAAGCCAAATGGTTGATTAAACAACAACAATGCAACGGTGACTCCGATTAATCCGAGTGGGGCAGTGAGTAGCACTAAAAATACCCGTGAGAAGCTTTGCAATTGAATCATGAGTAATGTCAGCACAACGACCAAAAATAGTGGCGCACCTTTGGCGACTGAAGCGCTACCTTTGCTGGACTCCTCAACCGCACCACCTGTTTCAATCGTGATGCCCAATGGCAGATTAGCTTTTATTTCAGTTAGTTTTTCTTCTATCTGATTTGAGACAACTGGCGCTTGGATATTACCCTGCAAATGTGCACGCACTGTTATTGAAGGCACCCGATTGCGGTGCCAAATGACGCCCTCTTCAAATTCATAACTGATTTTTGCAATTTGTGACAACGATACATTTTGACCAGTCGGCGAAGTCACAACTAGACTTTGCAACCGTGATAGTTTGGTCCTTTCTAGTTGTGTGCCTCTTGCTACTAAATCAATCAGTTCATTGTCCTCTCTAAATTCGGATAGCTTTAGTTCATTTACCGCTCCTTTGATGGTATTGGCTACATCGACAGAACTTACATTCACTAAGCGTGCCTTTTCCTGATTGATACTGATTTTGATGACTTTACTTGGCTCTTCCCAACCCAACTGCACATTCATCAAATTTGGATTTGCACGCATGATATCAGCAATTTGATTAGCCACTTTTCTGGCTTTTGGAATGTCATATCCATCGACTCTAAACTGCACAGGAAAACCGACAGGTGGCCCATTTTCCAAACGAATCACCGAGGCGCGTAAGCTAGGAAAATGGTGTTGAAATAAATCTAATAGATCGCTGCGGAGTAACTCACGCGATTCTAAACTTTTAGACAGAATCACCATTTGCGCAAAGCCTCTATGCGGCATTTGTACATCCAAAGGCAAATAATAACGTGGCGCACCAGTGCCAATATAAGCGACAAAGTTTTCTAAGCCATTATTTTTCTTATTCCACTCATGTAACCATTGCTCTACTTTTTTCACCTCTGCATTAGTCGAATGGTAAGAAGCACCTTCTGTTAAACGTAAATCGACCACTATTTCTAGCCTTGTAGAATCAGGGAAAAACTGTTGTTGTACTTTACCAAAGCCAATCACAGATAAGATAAAAGTAGCAATTGTGATGAGAATAACCGTTTTACGGTAGCGGACACAGCTCGTTAAGAGTCGTCTAAAAGCCCGATAAAATTTGGTGTTATAGATGTCATGATGATGATTGGCTTCTTCATCATCTTTCATGTTGAGCCTGTTTTTAAGCCATGCAATCAGCTTTGGCTTTTTAGGTGCTTCTGAATAATCTGGTAATAAGTAATACCCTAGATAAGGTACAAATATTACTGCCGCAATCCATGACAGCGATAAAGAAATCGCCGATACTTGAAAGATTGAACGGGTATATTCCCCTGTAGAGGAGGCTGCAGTCGCGATGGGTAAAAAGCCAGCAACGGTCACCATTGTGCCAGTCAACATTGGTACAGCAGTAGAGTGAAATGCAAAAGAAGCTGCTTTAATTCTATCCCAGCCTTGCTCCATTTTTGATGACATCATTTCCACCGCAATAATGGCATCATCGACCAACAACCCCAGTGCTAATATCAAAGCCCCTAGTGATATTTTGTGTAGGCCTATATCAAACAAATACATAAACAAAAACGTGGCAGACAACACCACAGGAATTGATATAGCGACGACAATACCTGTTCTTAATCCCAATGAAAGTAGACTGACACCCAGCACAATCACGAGCGCCTCAATGAGTGAGCCGACAAAATCATTCACCGAAGCAGATACGATTTTAGATTGTGAAGTCACTGTTTTTAGTGTTAGACCAACTGGTAATTCGTTTTGAATACGTTCGATTTTGTTATCTAATGCTTTCCCTAAATGGATGACATCGCCACCTTGTACCATACTGACACCCAGCAGCAGTGTTTCCTGGCCATTGAATCTTGCTGTATCCTGCGGTGGATCTTCATAGCCACGATAAACTTTTGCAACATCTGATAATTTAAAATCTTGATTACCAACTCTAAATTGCGTATCACGTATATCTTGCAAGGTTTGGTATCGACCTGAAACCTCTATCCGTATACGTTCCTTGGGTGAATCATATGTGCCTGCAGGAATAACCGTATTTTGTGTCTGTAAAATATTGATGAGTTGGCTACTATTAAGACCAATATTGGCAAGCTTGGCATTAGAAAATTCAATGTAAATACGCTGCTCTTGCTCGCCAAAAAAATCCACTTTTTCTACATCTGGCGTTTTAAGTAACTCGTTCCTAATGAGGTCAGCTTGCTCTTTTAACGCAAAATTATCATAGCCATCTCCAGTTAGCGCATACATAGTGCCGTAGACATCACTAAACTCATCATTAAAACTGACGTTTTGCACGCTACTTGGTAAAGTATGTCGAATATCGCCTACTTTTTTGCGCACTTGGTACCAAATATCAGGAATGTCTTTTGAGAATGTATTGTCTTTTATAACGACAAAAATAAGCGACTCACCTGAGCGGGAAAAGCTACTGGTGTAATCCAAATGTGGCGTTTCTTGTAACTTTTTTTCTATTTTGTCTGTTACTTGTTGTTCTACCTCAATCGCTCTGGCGCCAGGCCAACTGGTTCGCACCAACATCACTTTAAAGGTAAATGGGGGGTCTTCTGATTGACCTAACCTAGTATAAGCAAGCATGCCTGCCAGAATTAGCATAAGCATCAAATACAACACTAATGCTTGGTGCTTTAAGGCCCAATCGGATAGATTAAATGCTGAAGGATTGCTGCTATGCGATTCGGCCACGCTATTGCTCTCTTGTCCACAATTGTGGTGATACCTTTTGCCCTGCTACCAGCGTGTGAACACCAGCTACAGCAACCAATTCCCCTGGCTCTAAACCGCTAGTCACGCCTATTCCATCTTCCGAGAATGCTGTAATGGTTACTTCTCTAGGATTCGCAATGCCATCTTTATTAATCACCCATACGATGGTTTTACCTGCTTTTTCTGTGACCGCTGCGCTCGGCAATAGAACTTTACTCTCTCCTTCATTTGGGAAAATTACCCCTGCTGTCATACCTAATTTAATCTGCTCATCGGGATTAAGAACCGTTACGCGCATATCAAATGCGCGAGTTGCCTCACTAGCTGCTGGCGTAATTTCTCTGACTTTACCTTGGTAGGTTTTATCTTGATTTGCCCATAAGCGTACTGCAACGCTATCGTCCTGCTGTACATTTTTTATACGGGATTCTGGCACTGCAACTAGTATTTCAAGTGCATTATTATCAGCTATTTGTGCAATCACTTCGCCAGCCTCAACAACTTGCCCAGGCTCTGCGTTGATTTGTGTAATCACGCCATCTCTATCAGCGGTCAGTGTGGTGTAGCGCGATTGATTTTGGGATATGTCCTCTTGTGCCTCTACTTGCTTCAGTCTTGCAGCGGCAGTTTTTAGCTGTGATTCTTGCGTATCCAAAGCCGATTCTGACATGAATTTTTGTTGGACTAACTTTCTGACACGCGCCACTTCTGCAAGCGCTAAATCATAATTCGCTTTTGCAGCTGTCACATCTGCGCCAGCCGCCTTGGTTAATAACTGATTATCTTTTGGATCGATACGGGCGAGTTCATCACCTTTTTTAACCATATCGCCGACCTCAGCGCTACGCGAAATAATTTTGCCTTGAATTCTAAATCCCTGATTTGATGTGTATCGTGATCTCACTTCACCGATCAACACCATTGATGCTTGTGATTGATCTGAACTAGCTGCTTTCATCACCAAAGCTGGCCGTGGTGGCAAAGGTGGTTCTTCAACTTTCTCACAAGCTGTTAGCAAGGCAATACAACCGAGTAATAAGATTGGTCTATTCATATGGTTCTTTCAGCATTCCTCTGATAAACAATTCGCGCATTGCTAGCAGTCTTGTTTCGATATCTCGCCAGTTAATCCATGTATCATTTGCCATCGTATTATGTAAGGCACACACCCCATGAGTACCAGCCCACAATGTTTGTGCGATCAGTTCAGGATCATTTAAAAACCGTTCGGCCATCTCATGTGCGCGTGTGCCTTCCTCGGCGTACACACTGGAACGATCCGCATCGGGATTAGTTGCAAGCGCTAATCGTTCCAGTTGCACAGAGCCTGGGCACTTGGCCCACAAACGGCCGAGAATAGCGTGACAACGAATATG
>CAXIBZ010000139.1:0-4977 GCA_964022105.1 uncultured Methylophilaceae bacterium | reverse complement strand
TCATCACCATATTGACAGCTGTTTTTGTTGTACGGTACATATAACTGCCACCACTTGTATTGTCATCAATACTACCCATCTTGCTAGATAATGTTGCCAGTTTTTTTAATTCGCTTTTTGCTATGTGTGTTGTAAATGCTGTCGCTATTTTTAAAGGCGCTATACTATTAATTTTAAATCCGTTTAACCATTCTTCAACTTCCTTATCACTCAGTCCACCACTGGGGTAGACGCCAGCATTATTAATGAGCACATCAATAGCAACATTGTTTAATTGATTGGCTAAGGCATCTACTTGTTTAAAGTTAGCGACATCTAATGGATAGATGGTGATGTTGCTATGCTGGGCTGCCAAGGCATTCAGTTTGTCTGCTGATTCTGGGTGCCTGCAACATGCCAGCACATTCCAACCAGCTTCCGCATATTGTTTAGTAAACTCTAAGCCTATCCCGCGATTGGTGCCTGTAATAAGCGTGGTACTCATATTGCCCTCCATGAAATTAAAATTGATTCTTGATTGTGAGACATGATAAGAGTGAATAAATTGCACATCAATCTAAATCAGTAGCTTTAGTCCATATGGGCGGTGCTCACTCTATTCAAGCATGAGATATTTGGTCGAATTTTTCTTAATGAGACAAGCGAGCAAGATTCAAGCAGAATTTTGCTGCATATTATACATATGTATAATATAATGGTGGTAATAATACCAATAAGCAAGAATCCCCAGAAGGTTACGAATGCCTTCTAAGTATTGCAATGGTCTTGCTGCTCTATACTAGCCATGCCCAATGTGAAAGCATTGGGCATTTTTGTCTAAAGCAATACATTTATTAGCAATGTTGCATATGTTCCCAAAATCGTTAACTTAGGTATGATAAAGTTTTGTCTTTTTGAAAGTTTAATTCGTGATTAAAGCTGCAATATTCGATATGGATGGGCTGCTGATTGATTCAGAGCGCATGATTATGCAAGCCTGTATTCAAGCAGCTAAAGAGATTGGTATTGTGTATACACAAACAGAGTTCGTGGATTTAATTGGACGCTCTTCTGCGGACTCCAGCCGTATCATGGCAGAGCAATTAGGCGGATTAGAAAATCTTAGTCGAGTAGGGGAGAGAGTTGATGCTATCCTTGCGCAACACAATCATGTGTTTCCGTTGAAACCAGGTGTGAAATCCTTACTCGAGCACTATAAACGGCAAAATATTGTGTGTAGTGTTGCTTCTTCTTCCTCCCATCAACACATTCAGCATCGGTTAAGTCATGTCAATGTGCTTGAATATTTTAGGCATACAACAAGTGGACAAGAAGTAAGCAAAGGCAAACCAAATCCAGATATCTATTTGCTGGCTATTCAAAAGCTAGGCTTCACTGCAAAGGACTGTATTGCCTTTGAGGATAGTGAGCAGGGGGCAAGAGCGGCCATTGCAGCAGGGTTGAAAGTGGTTGTCGTGCCAGATTTGAAAGAGCCGAGTCAGTTTGTTGAAGGAAATAGTTTTAAAGTGCTAGATAGTCTAAATCATGTGTTAGCAATGCCTGATCTAATCAAGTGCTGAATGGTGGCTGTCTCAAGGTTATAATAATCAGAATCAGCAGTTCATTAAATCGACACTCAAATCTGTTAAGCATATGCATACTTACCCACTATTGACCTCTGCTGAACAACTAACGCTGCCGCGACTAATTGCGCAACCAGAAGTGATACATAGCAAGTTTGAAGATAGTACACATCGACTCTGGCGCTGCGAAACGGAAGATGGACCTATGGTTTTGAAAGTCTGCCATCATGATGCTATTGCAAAATCTAGCTTTTGGTATGGGATGAATCAATTGTTCGGCGTAGACTTCCCCAATAGTTTGGGGCAGATGTACAGGACACATACGTTATTGTCGGAGCATGGTTATTTTACTTTACCAGCGTTAGTGGCAGCAGTACCTGATCGCTTTATAGCAACGCGTTTCTTGGCTGGTGAGGATATGCAAAGCTCACTGGTCACAGATGAAATAATCGTAGCGTTAGCAGAGCATATTGCGGGCTTGCACCAAACTCAACATCAAAAATGGGGCAATTTGTATATGCCCGCTTATTCTCAAACCCGTTGGGGAGAACAGTTAAAATCCGCGTTGCAGCATATGATTGCAAATAGTAATAAGAAAATCCCTGATTCATTAACAAGCGAGGTGCTTGCTAACACAGCGTTAATATCAGAATCGGATTTTGTTCCCATTATGTTAGATTTGCGATGGGATCAATTTCGCATTCTAAATAATACGCATCAGGTCAGTTCACTTGCATTAGTCGACTTAGATGCTTTTGCAATTGGCCCACGCTCATTAGAGCTGGTGCTATTGGAATATATTTTAACAGCGGCGCAATTTAACCTATTTAAAAAGCAGTATTCACTTAAACATGATTGGCCTGATTACAGTCAGCAAAAACCTAGCTACCAACTACTCCTGTTTTTAATGAATGTGCTGGGCGAAACAGATATTGAGCGGTGGATGCAGCAAAATGATTAAGCCAGTGCTTTGGCAATAGTTTGTTGTCTGTAGAGTTTTATCCAACTGATGAATCCAGCAATAGCAAGAATAGTATTAATTACAAATAGCACGGCAGTCGCGTAGTAGGCCGTTTCTACATATAGCACAACAGCGGCGGCATCAATGATTATCCAGTATAGCCAATTTTGTATAATCTTTTTGGCCATCAACCACGTGTTCAACACAGAAAAAACAGTGATATAGGCGTCAAGCGTTGGACTTTGAGATTGCCCAGTTAGCTCAAGAGAGTAGGTGACAATAGCGCTGATAATAAAACCAATCACGATAAACAACAGGTTTTTTGACCAATGCCAACTGCTAATCATCAAAGGTTCATGTGCTGTGCCATGCTGGTGCCATAACCAAAAGCCGTATACAGCCATGCTCATATAGTAAAAGTTAAGCAGTGCCTGCATAGGAAGTTGACCTTCCCAAAATAACACGGTGTATATAACCGTGCTAATGAAAGCAAATAGCCAGCACCATTGCGACTCTTTAGCCGCGAGCAGAATATAGGCAACTCCCATTAAGGCTGCCGTTATTTCCCAACCCGACATTAGGCCAAAAGCCTCTATCAAACCGTTGATGCTGGTGTCTTCCATTTGGGTGTCACTAAACATCTACAACATCAGCACGATCAGTGCCGATAAATTTCATTGCAAATACACTGTGTGGCAACGCTGCAAATACAGCCTCTATCTCAGCATCCAGACAATCCATCACGTCACGGTACTCACCAAATACTTGTGTGCTGAGGCTGTTACGTTTTACTCTTAGCTTACCATTCGCTTCAAGTTTATCAATAAACGTCAAAATTGGCTTTTCATAGCCTTCGGTTAATGGATACAAGCTAATATCAACTGAAATACGCATAATGTTGCTCCTATGTATAAATGAAGAGGGCATTAGCCCTCTATCAATAATTTAACTAATAATCGTAACTAACTGTCATGCCTGCTACGCGTGGCTCTGCAAATTGAACAAACTTTTCTTCAATATAGCCATTTGCTGGGTTGTTACCAAAAAAGAAGCCACGGGTGGCATAGTCTTTATCAAATAAATTTCTCGCCCAAATACTCACTTTCCAATGCTTGTCGTGACGGTAATCTGCACTGGCATTCACAATGTCATATCTGTTAGATTCTGCATTGTGGCTATCAGAGAAATAAAATTTGTCTTTTCCTTCTATGTTAGCCCGTAAAGTCCATGCACTAGTTGCATAAAACTCAGCGCCAAGGCTGTAGGTGTAGTCTGGTGCATGTGCAACTTGACGACCATTAAAACTAACGCCTTGTACTGAGTGGTTATCAAACTCAGCATCCAGTAAACCCAGTGCTCCTAGCATTCGAAATTTGTCCGTAATAAACCAATCAAGACTTGCTTCTAGTCCTTTATGTGTTGCGTTTGATGCATTACCAATAAAGTCAAGAAAGGTAGCAGGACCTGTTGGTATGGAGTTCTTTACTTGCGCATTCCGGCGGTCAGTATAAAAAGCAGCTAGCGTCGATTTCAATCGATCATTTAGCCAGCTAGATTTAATGCCTGCCTCTAAAGTGATATTGTATTCAGTATCAAATACACGCTGATTTGTCGCTAGTAGGGCATTGTTATTCACGCCACCTGACTTATACCCGCGTGATAAAGTGGTATAAAGCAAATGATTTTTATTGGCCTGATAGTTGAGCCCTAGTTTGCCACCAAATAAAGTTTCGTTTGTATTGATAGATAGAGCATCTGAATCATCATATTCTGCTTTAAAGTACTCTACGCGAGCGCCAGTGATAAGAGTCAATTTATCAGTTAGATGTGTATCTAACTGACCATAAAGCGCAGTGTTTTGGGTATCGTAATCGCCTTGTCTAGCTGTTGCGCCAAAAATGCCAAAATCAGAATCTTGTTTAAAAGCCTCATCTTGGTCTAGGAAAAATAAACCAACTGTCCAATCCGTTGTCTCATTAAATATGCGCCCTGCGTTATCAGATAAAAAACGCAACTCTAATGAGTAATTCTCACGTTTACGATCAAATCGCTCAAAACCAATGTATGGCGTTAAGGCTGCATCAAATTGATTTACAAAGCTCCAGTCAGCATCGTAACTATACACAATGTCGCTGTTAAGGTATGTTGCTTCTGTCTGCATAATCACAGCATCAGATAATTGCCAATTCGCTTTAGCGCCTAAAGCATTGGTTATTTGTTTATCTTCACCTGGATTGTCAGACAAACTGTTGCGGCTATTATTTAAGGTAAATGCATCATAACCGTTATCGATATTTAAATGGGTATAGCTAAAATCAACCGTTAAATCATCAGTTGCTAATAATTTTAGTTTACTGCGGAAGGTTAACTCGTCTTGATTTTGTGTGTTGTCTCTATTTAAAAAATCGTTATCCATATAACTTCATATTGGAAGTATTTTTTAGCAACATTTTC
>CAXIBZ010000138.1:0-5001 GCA_964022105.1 uncultured Methylophilaceae bacterium | reverse complement strand
AAGTCTGATAAATCTTACCAAGTTGAATTCACAGCTTAATACCGTAATGATTTGCTACGACGATGATGAGCCAGTAAGCGGCTATGGTCAAGGCGACAGAAATGCCAAGACTAATATAAAAATGGACTCTAAGCTTTAGCAATATTGGAAGTGTGATAAACAAGACCAGAGAAGGGATCACTAACCAAAATATACTGTTGGAAAGCGCAATAATTCTATCTGTATTATTTGTTTCAATATAAAGCCAGATAATTGCAAGTGAAGATATCAGTGGAACAGAGGCAACAAGCGCACCAACAAAAGTGCTGCGTTTGGCAATTTCCGTAATTGCAACAACCAGAGTCGTGGTGATTGCAATTTTGATTAGATAAAAACTCAAGTGCTGCCTCTTTTGTTTATTAGCGAAGAAGCTGATAGTTTAGAACTAACAGTTGCCTTTTTTGGCTTGCCCAGGCGGACAATGATCGCCATTTCCATGACCGTGATGATGCCAGTGGTGACAACCAGTAAGGATTAATAAACTCAACAATATAGTTAGATATGAGATTTTTTTCATTATTTACCCTTTTATATTTAGGTTTGTTTAAGAAATAAACTGTAATAATTTCATTAAAGTATTACGGGATTTGACCACGTAATGCATAGATGTTCAATATAAATAAAATTTGTTCTGTTCGTTCAAGTTTTAAACTAAATATTAGTCACTTTTTGCCGTAACTATTTACATCAGGTAAATCCATGTAAAGGCAAGCTGTGAAACTAATCAATGCGCTATTCAAACATATCTATTTGACGATGCAATTGGAGCATGATGGCACTGGGTTGCCAACGCAGTTTTTGAGTGCCTGCATGCTAGTTTTACTTTATTCAGGTTTATGCATTGCGAATAGTGTAAATGTAGACCCAAATTTTTTTGGTCTTGGTTTTGTTGCAATTATTTATTTATTTGTGCTCCGAACACAGTTGGTTGGTTTAATTATTTTAATTGGCGTTATTACCAATAGTATTTCACTTATATTAGGTTTTTTTGGAGAAGTTTCCGCATTGCAGATAGTCTTAATCAATGCGCTTGAGTACTTGTTAGTTTATGGCGCAATTATTAATGTTATTAGGCGTTACGCGAATATTACATAACGGTGTTAACTTATCCAATTGCGCTAATTAAAATACTTACAAGCACAAACGCTTACTAAGCTATACAGGCATTCATCACCATTTATTGATACGTGGTCATATACAGGTTATAGTACTCTTCATAACGATAAGAAGAAGAAAATAACTAAGGATGATTTATGGCAGATTCACTACCCGTATTGATTATTATTGATGATGATCCATTAATTACGGATACCTTGCATTATGTATTAAGTAAGCACTTTGAAGTATGCGTGGCTGACTCAAGAGAGCAAGCAAAAAGTTTACTACGACAGCTGGATGAGCCACCCGCCTTAGCACTGGTAGATTTGGGTTTGCCGCCCATGCAGCATAAACCAGATGAGGGTTTTAAGGTAATTGGTGAGCTGCTTGCGCATTCCCCTAGTATGAAAATCCATGTCCTTTCTGGGCAAAGTGATGATGTCAATGTGAAGCACGCGTTAGCCTTAGGTGCGTTAGATTTTATCCCTAAGCCTTGCGATGCTGATCGCTTAAAAGAGCTGTTGCTCAATTCGTTAAAAGTGCAAAGCGTTGAGCTTACTGAAAAGCCAGAGGAAGAGAATGGCGGCATTATCGGCGAAAGCTTGCCGATGAAAACACTAATAACGCAAATACGACAATTTGCGGACTCTCCTTTCCCTGTGTTAATTGAAGGTGAATCTGGCAGTGGTAAAGAACGGGTTGCTGGTAATTTTCATCGGTTTAGTAAGCGTTCAAAGCACCCCTATTTATCCGTTAACTGCGCTGCTATATC
The DNA here is from genome assembly GCA_964022105.1 of uncultured Methylophilaceae bacterium. GTDB lineage: Bacteria > Pseudomonadota > Gammaproteobacteria > Burkholderiales > Methylophilaceae. The sequence goes on along the minus strand of CAXIBZ010000138.1, from coordinate 3,092 downwards.
ACCTATGCTGGCAGAGTCTATTTTATTTGGGCATACAAAAGGTGCTTTTACGGGTGCTGGCTCTGCCAATAGTGGCTATTTTGAAGATGTTGGCGAAGGTACATTATTCCTTGATGAGATAGGTGAGCTACCTCTGGAAATGCAGGCAAAATTACTGCGTGTTTTAGAAAATGGGGAATATACGCGTGTTGGTGAGACGCAAATTCGCAAAAGTAAAGCGAGGATAGTGGCAGCTACCAATCGAGATTTACGTGCAGAAGTCAGAGAGGGAAATTTCAGAGCGGATTTGTATCATCGCTTGAGTGTGTTTGCCGTTAGAGTGCCACCATTAAGAGATCTTGGTGAAGATAGTTTGATTTTGTTGGATCATTTTAATGAATTCTATGCACGTGAGACTGGGCAAAAGCCGTTTAAACTTGATGAGAAGGCTAAAAAGCGTTGGTTAGCTTATCATTTCCCCGGCAATGTACGTGAGCTGCGAAATATTATCATTCGCTTGATAGCAAAATACGCTGGTCAAACTGTCAATGACATGCAGTTGGATGCTGAGTTTGATCTATCCAGACAAAGTGAAGTAGATGGTGTAGCGCCAATCGTAGGTACTGGAGATTTATCAAGCTATGCATTACAGCACCTGCAAAATCAAGCAAATGTCAATTTGGATCAGGTTCTAAAGCAATGGGAAAAGGCTTACGTGGACGCTGCTATGCGTATTACGCATGGCAACCTGAGTCAAGCGGCAAAATTACTGGGTATTAATCGAACAACGCTTTATAGTCGCATTCAGTTGCAAGAGAAATAGCGCTCATGTATTACGAGCACTTTGGGTTAAAAGAGCCGCCATTCAAGATTACGCCAAATACTGATGTTTTTTTCACTGGCGGTAATCGCGGCGCAGTATTAGATGCAATCACTTATGCTATTTTGAATGGCGAAGGCATTGTTAAAGTCGTTGGTGAAGTGGGCAGCGGTAAGACTATGCTATGCCGCATGTTGCAGGCCATGTTGCCTGACCGGGTGGAGAGTATTTATCTTGCAAACCCAAGTGTAGCACCAGAAGATGTGCTACATGCGATTGCATTTGAATTGCAAATCAAACTACCAAAATCTGCAGATCGTTTAAAAGTGATGCAGGCACTGCAAGCACACTTGTTAAAAAGGCACGCAGCTGGGAAACAGGTTGTTATCTTTATCGAAGAAGCGCAAGGCATGCCATTGGCAACCTTAGAAGAGATTCGCTTACTGTCAAATTTAGAAACCAATTACGATAAATTGTTGCAAATTGTATTATTTGGACAGCCTGAGTTAGACGAAAACCTTAATGAAATCAACATCAGGCAATTGCGAGAGCGTATCACGCACAGCCTTCATCTGGCGCCATTACAATCAAACGAAATTGGTGAATATATTCTATTTAGACTTCGCGCAGCAGGTTATTACGGCCCACATTTATTTACAAAATCTGCTATCAGAAAATTATCAAACGCCGCACAGGGTCTAGTACGCCGCGTTAATATTTTGGCGGATAAAGCATTACTAGCAGCTTTTTCTGAAAATGTTTATCAAGTAACAACAAAGCATGTGCAAGCTGCAATAGCCGATAGTGAATTTGGCCTTGAGCGTGCGAAGGTGAAACAAAATAGTTTTAAGGCCGCCTTGGTGCTTGTTGTTTTATTGTTAGGCCTAGTGTTGGGGTATTTTGCAAGTCAGTTACTCGCAAACAACAGTGATAAAGCGACTGTGTCTGATGCCAGTTTCCAGAAGGATAGCGGTGCGCAAAGCGCTATGACTTCTGCTGAATTAATTACCGAGTCAGATAACACAATAACAACTCAACCAACCACAGCAACTGACCCTTTGGAAGAAGTAGCCAGTGATGACATACTGAGTCGCCGTATTGCTGCGACCAATAATTGGTTAGCGAACCAAGCCTCCAGCACGGTTAGTATTCAATTGATGGGTGTACCAGAAGGTCCAGAGCTCAAAAATGATTTAGAGTTGTTGAGCCAAAAAATCGAGTTGGATGAAATATACGTTTACCGAACCCAAGTGAATGGACAACCTTATTTAAGTGTACTGTATGGTAGTTTCGACAGCAGAGCTGATGCGTTAGCTGCATTAAAGGGGTTGCCAGAAGAAATAAGAAGAAACAAGCCACAATTGCGAACAGTCTCTGGTGTGTTGCAAGAAACTAAACAACTACCATAAATAGGGTATTGTTTTGAACTTTCAATAGCTTATTGTTGCAAATTAATGCAAGTTATGGGATAACTATACTAAGGTATTCAGTTACAGAGTATTTGGTTCTTGACGCTCATTGCTAGAACTTTTAATTTATTGAGAGGCAGCACGAAGTGCTACAGTGCAAACACAATTACTTTTTAAAAAAGTCGACGACATTATTATTGACAAGTCTGGTTATGGTGGCCTGTTCTCATCAATCGACAGTCAAGCCTTCAGAGGGACACATTGATGCGAAAGAGGTTGACCCAAAAATAAAGCAAAACACAGTAGAAGCACCTATTCCAAAACCAGTAATAACCAGCCCAGTATTACCACCACCCAAGCCAATCAAAAAAGCGCAAACTTATAGTGTTGTTGTGAACGAGGTCCCTGTTAAAGAGATTTTATTCGCGCTAGCGCGTGAAAGTAACATTAATGTTGACATTGATCCTTCTATTCAAGGGCGCGCTACACTCAATGCAGTTGACCAAACACTGCCAGCTATTTTGGAGCGATTATCTCGACAAGTTGATCTGACCTATAGAATGGAAGGCAATGTATTAGTTGTTTCCCCAGATCAACCAGTCCTGAGAACTTACAAAATCGATTATGTGAACATGAACCGTAATACAGAAGGATTTATTGGTTCTGCCACTGAAATATCTAGCACTGGAAGAGCAGCTACTACTGGTGCTAATGGACAAACAAATACTAGTAGCGGAGGAGTTAATAATAGCTCAAGAACGTCGGTGACAAGTAAAACTGAAAACCATTTATGGGAATCTCTAATTCAAAATAGTAAAGACTTACTGGCTGAAACGGATAAAGAAATTATTGTGTCACGCTATGGTACGGTGGCTGAGAGTAAT
>CAXIBZ010000137.1:0-5018 GCA_964022105.1 uncultured Methylophilaceae bacterium | reverse complement strand
GCCACAAGGTCAGTTTACCCCAACGGGTGTTGTGCCAAGGATTAAACAATTTACCGTGGTGGGGTTATTCCAAATCGGGATGTATGAATATGATGCGGGCCTAGCGCTAATTCACATTCAAGATGCAGCAAAGTTGTATCGCATGGGCGATAAGGTTTCTGGATTACGTTTAAAAATAAACGACTTATTCGAGGCGCGTGCGATGACAGAGGATCTTGGTAAAACCTTGTTGCCATTGGGTGCCTATTACATCACGGATTGGACACAGCAGCATGCCAATTTCTTTAAAGCGATTCAGTTAGAGAAAAGAGTCATGTTTATTATTCTCACATTAATTGTTGCGGTAGCTGCGTTTAATATTGTATCAACCTTAGTTATGGCGGTGACGGATAAACGTGCTGATATAGCCATTATGCGAACCTTGGGAGCAAGTCCTAGGAGTATTATGCAAATCTTTATCATTCAGGGTGCTCTCATCGGCATCATTGGTACTTTCTTTGGTGCTGTTTTGGGTATCGTTATTGCGTTAAATATTGATACGATTATCCCTTTCATCGAAAACCTCTTCCATGTGCAGTTTCTAGCGAAAGATGTCTACTACATCAGTGACTTACCCTCTAAGCTGGAATGGAGCGACACAATCACGATTATTATTACTTCTATTGTTCTCAGTCTGATAGCAACTTTATACCCTAGCTACAAAGCCTCTAAAATTAACCCAGCGGAGGCCTTGCGTTATGAGTAGCATAGTGCGTTGTGAGAATCTGTGTAAAACATATACAGGCTTGGATGTTGCAGTGCTGAATGGCATTGATTTAAACGTTAGAAAAGGTGAACAAATCGCCATTGTGGGCGCTTCTGGCTCAGGCAAAAGTACTTTACTGCATTTGCTAGGCGGATTAGATACGCCGAGTGACGGCATTGTAGAATTACTTGGCAACAACTTAAATCAATTATCAGAGACAAGAAAAGGTCAGATTCGGAATGATGCCTTAGGCTTTGTTTATCAGTTTCATCATTTATTACCCGAATTTACTGCTGTAGAGAATGTTGCTATGCCACTCTTGATTGGACGCGTGCCACGACAAAAGGCGCTTGCACGGGCAAGTAATATGCTAGAAAAGGTCGGTTTGTCACATCGTTTAGAGCATATGCCAGGCGAGCTTTCTGGAGGTGAGCGTCAGCGTGCAGCCTTAGCACGAGCCTTGGTTACAGAGCCTGATTGTATTCTGGCAGATGAACCTACTGGCAATTTGGATCGTGTGACTGCCAATCAAGTGTTTGAATTGCTTATTGAAATTAACGCCGCATTAAGGACTAGTTTGATTGTAGTCACTCACGACATGACATTAGCTAACAAAATGCAGCGGCAGTATCAGTTACAAGATGGCCGACTTGTCCAGATGACTTAAACGCTTAAGAGCCATGTGGCTCTTTTTTACATTAATTGTTATACGCTTGTATATCAATTATGATAGGTGTTTCCGAATCATATGTAAAAAATAATAAGATGATTTTCACAGTGCTTGGTATTGTCTGTGGTGCATGGATACTACAGCAACAAGCAAGTTTGCCATCAGCTTTATTCTCTGCCATCACATTAACATTAGTAGCAGGTGTCTTTTTATCGCTATTTGTATACCGAGAACAATGCAGCAAAAAGCCATTATTAAGAATGGTCGCTTTGCTGATAGCATCTGGATTGTTTGGCTATAGCTACGCCGCAATAGTAGCGGAAATACGCTTAGGTGATGCATTGCCATCTGCATGGGAGCAAAAAAATATTGAAGTCATTGGTGTGGTTGCTTCAATGCCAAATGTCCGCGAGCAAGGCGAACAGTTTCGATTCTATGTTGAACAGATATTAACCCCAGATGCAGTTGTACCAAGCCATATTTTGCTTAACTACTTTCACGGTAATCAGTGGCATCTTAAAGCTAAAATAATAGAGGCCAATGCGACAGAAAAACCGCGAACATTCAACGTTGGAGAGCGGTGGCAATTAACGATAAGATTAAAAAGGCCACATACCACGTACAACCCAAATGGCTACGATTTTGAGGCTTGGGCACTTGCTAATAATATCCGCGCAATGGGTGTTGTACGGAACAAGAGTGGTATGCAAAAAAAGGTAGACTTTGTTTGGCGGCTAGCCTACATCGTTGAATATTGTCGAGATAAAGTTGCACAACATATCACACGGACACTTAAAGATAAGCCATATGCTGGTGTGGTAAGAGCGCTAGTAGTGGGTGATGATGGTCAAATAAGCAAGCGTGACTGGGATGTATTTCTCAATACTGGCGTCAATCATTTAATGAGTATTTCAGGTTTGCATATCACAATGCTAGCGGGTTTAGCATTTACCCTAATTTCTTTTATATGGCGACGATTTTCACGATTGGTCATGTGTATGCCAACCAAAAAAGCAGCAACCATTGGTGGGGCACTGGCTGCATTACTTTATGCATGTTTGGCAGGTTTATCTATCCCCACGCAGCGTACTCTGTATATGTTAACGGTTGTTGCATTAGTATTGTTACTCAATAAGAGAATTAATTTCTCGCGCGTATTGTTGATTGCTTTATTCGTTGTTGTATTGTTTGATCCTTGGTCAGTCGTAGCACCTGGTTTCTGGTTGTCATTTTCAGCTGTCGCAATTATTACATTTGCAACAATTAATCGCTTGCGACTCAGACATTGGCTGATTGAGGCTATCAATACGCAATGGTCAGTTACGCTAGGCTTATTACCGTTTTTACTCCTGATGTTTGGGCAAGCTTCCATTATTTCTCCTATTGCTAATGCTTTTGCGATTCCAATTATTAGCTTACTGGTTGTGCCACTTTCGATATTGGGGGCATTGATTCCTGTAGATTTTATTTTACAACTAGCGCACAGCATACTGACGATTTGCATGATGGGATTAAACTGGTTATCGAGCTTACCATTTGCAACATGGCAACAAGCTGCTGTGCCATTCTGGCGGGTGGCTATCGGTATAGTCGGAGTAGTTTGGTTATTAATGCCGCGTGGAATACCACAACGTTGGTTAGGCTTAATCTGGATGTTGCCTATGATATCTGCCCAGCAGCAGCAACTAGTCACTGGCGAAATGCAGGTAACGGTATTAGATGTAGGACAGGGCTTATCTGTAGTGGTTAAAACTGCTAACCATATAATGCTCTATGACACTGGGCGACAATATAATGAAGAAAGTGATGCTGGCGCAAATATCGTATTACCTTATTTACTTAGTCAGGGGATAAAAAAGCTGGATGCATTAATCATTAGTCATGATGACAATGACCATAGTGGTGGCGCGGCGTCGATTATGGCAAAACTACCGATTACTTGGACGGCTAGCTCATATGTATTACCAAGCGATATTATTTTTGCTGATGCTCAATCAGAACCGCCTAAACAGTTAACTTGCTTTGCAGGGCAAAAATGGATTTGGGATGGTGTACGTTTTGAGGTGTTGTATCCTAGTGCGCAAAGTTATCATCAGGCTGATATTAAAGACAATAATAAAAGCTGCGTCATCAAAGTAACCAGCCACAATGGCACCATATTGCTAACTGGTGATATAGAGGCTGAGGCGGAGTCACTACTTTTGCAAACCCAACGATATAAACTAAAAAGTGATGTCATGATTGCACCTCATCATGGCAGTAAAACATCTTCAACCGAGTCTTTTATTCAATCAGTGGGCGCAAAACATGTCATTTTTACAGTTGGCTATTTAAATCGATTTAATCACCCCAGACCAAAAGTTATGAGTAGATATTTGGAAAATGGTGCCCAGTTTTACCGCTCAGATTATCATGGTGCAGTGTTGATTGATTTTATTCAAAACCGGCCAATACAGCTAAAGTCTTGGCGTTTAGTCAAAGCGAAGTATTGGCATGATAAATATTTGTAAAGACTAACTTGCCCAATGGTGCGCTTCTACGCTAAAGTAGCGTTAGTTTTGTTTCGACAGATTTAATGAAGGAGTTACCACTGTGTGGGAAATTATTTTAGCTGCTGGTTGGCCAATTTGGCCGCTAATTTTTGCATCAATTATTGCGTTGGCGATTATCGTAGAACGCTTTTGGGCATTACGTAGTGAAGTTGTAGCGCCTAGCAATCTTTTGCCAGAGGTGCAAAAATGGATGGGTCAAGGCGCAATTAATCCAGACAGCCTTAGCAAACTGCAGGGACATTCGTTGTTGGGTAGAATTTTTGCCAGTGCTTTAGCTAATGAAAAAAACTCTAGAGAAGTAATGAAAGAGTCAATTGAGGAGACAGGGCGCGCAGTTGCACACAATTTGGAAAAATACCTATCAACATTAGGTACGATTGCAACCGTAGCACCACTACTGGGTTTGTTGGGGACGGTCATTGGGATGGTCGAGTTATTTGGCGCATTTACCAATTCAGGTCATGATGTTGCCCAGTTTGCACGTGGTATTTCTGTTGCACTTTATAATACAGCAGCAGGTATTATCGTGGCGGTTCCAGCCATGATTAGTTACCGTTACTTCCGTTCAAAAGTGGATGCATTACTTTTAGATATGGAACAACAAGCAATTAAATTAGTTGAAATTCTACATGGCGAGCGCTAAGCCAAGCTCATCAATTTAGAGGAATATCAGAAATGAATTTTCAACGTGGTAAACATCACGAAGAGTTAGAAATTAACTTTATCCCATTAATTGATGTACTCTTGGTGATTATTATCTTTTTAATCGTCAATGCAACCTTTTCACGTACAAGTGAATTGCAAATCAATTTGCCAACTGCAGGTAGAGTCTAAAGACGCTGGCGGTTCGGTTGAAACGATTGCAACTGCACTTAAAACAGCAGTCGGTGAGGGTAAAGACCCAACGATTGTGATTAATGCAGATGCAAAATCAACGCATCAATCTGTGATTAATGTAATGGAGGCCGCTCGACTTGCCAATTACACACATATTACATTTGCAACACAAGTAGGTTCTGACAATTAATAAACGTTATATTCCAATTTGTTT
>CAXIBZ010000136.1:0-5136 GCA_964022105.1 uncultured Methylophilaceae bacterium | reverse complement strand
AGACCTAACAAGGCCCCTGTCAACGTTTCTACCAAAGGATAGCGCATACTGATTTTTGTTTTGCAGCCTTTACATTTACCGCCGAGAAATAGATAACTAACTACAGGAATATTTTCTAAAGCGCTAATCTGATGATTGCATTTAGGACAAGCAGATCGGGGGAAAGATAAAGATAGCTTATCTTGTGCTGGGACTTCTTTGCCTTGTAACTCAAGGCAGTTATTGTGCCATTCGCGCTCCATCATTTTAGGTAGTCGATAAATCACAACATTTAAGAAGCTACCTATCATTAAGCCAAGAATCACGGAGAACGTTATAAAAATTGCAGGGTCATTGCTAAATGCTGTTGCTATAGGACTTAAAAAGTTAAACATGCTTTTCCTATCATGATGTAAACTTTTCGTATCATCTCACCGTTAATTAAACTATGCAATGATGAAGGTTTGGCATAAATAATGCTTGAAAAAAAGTGAGTAAGCACCATTTATATAATGTCACATAGATAAACAGTAAAGGAATAGATGATGACTGACCTAAATGATTTACAGGAACAATTGGCAAGTCTCATGGATAGGCATGATACTGACAGTACAGGATGGGACGAACCTATCATCTGTCGAGTAGAGGTCGACTTGCCTAGCTGGCTAACGCAGTTGTCTGGCGGAAGTGAATGGGAAGTCTATGGTGAAGATGAAGATGAGAACTGTATCAGCTTTGCACTTAGAGAAAAAGCAACGAAAAAGACACCCAAGACTGCAGAAGTAACCTTATATCATAATGGTTACGCCATCGTGGATGTCGAAGGGCAAGCATTATTTGACGGAACTTTGACATCTGGGACCAGTGAGTGTGCACACTTAAGCTACTACCATGCAGATAGCGGGGAGCCTGTTACATTAAATTAATAAATGGCTCGTCAGTCTGCCAAGTTGAGACAATGGTTAATATTGACGAGCAACGGCGAATTCGGTGAGTTCAATCATCGCTGATTTATAGTCGGATAACGGAAAATGTGCAATGGCGGCGCAAGCGTACGTAGCCTCTCTTTTTGCAATATCTAAAACGTACTCCATCGCATTTGTCGCAGAGACAGCTGCTAGCACTGCATCAATGTCTTCTAACCCGCCTTCTTCAATCGCTTTTCGAATAATGGATGCTTGTGCTACATCACTTTGGTGCATTGCATATAAAAGAGGCAGTGTTGGTTTTCCTTCTGCTAAATCGTCCCCGAGATTTTTGCCTATTTTCTCAGCATCGCCATTAAGATCTAAAACGTCATCCACCAATTGGAACGCTGTGCCTAAATGCATACCATACAAAGCCAGCGCCTCTTCGTCTGAAGAAGAGTGATGTTCACTTAGTACAGCACCTAGTCTTGCAGCTGCTTCAAATAGCTTGGCAGTTTTATAATGGATGACCTTCAAGTAAGCTTCTTCAGTCACATTTGCTTGGTGTAAGTTAAGTAGTTGTAAGACTTCACCTTCAGCAATGGTGTTGGTTGCATCTGACAAAATCTCCATGACACGCATATTTTGTAATCCCACCATCATTTGGAAAGAGCGGGAGTAGAGAAAGTCCCCAACTAATACGCTAGCTGCGTTGCCATAAATATGATTGGCCGTATTTTTTCCTCGGCGCATCTGTGATTCGTCAACAACATCATCATGTAATAACGTTGCGGTATGAATGAACTCGATAATCGCTGCTAGCTGATGTTGTGCATGGCCGATTGGGCCAAATAAGCCGCTAGAGAGTAACAACAGTGCAGGCCGTAAGCGTTTACCTGCGCTACTAATGATGTGATCACCAATAGTATTGATTAAATTAACTTCCGAGTGTAGAGAGTCACGGATAACCGTATCGACGGCTTGCATGTCTTTTACTATCGGGGATTGGATTTGGATTAAATTCACTGGTTAAAATTATTTCAGATGCGTCATGTATTGAGGCGAATATTTTATCATAAGGAATGACAACCTTTGTGGTTAAGATTTATGAAAGAGCAATCATTTATCATTTGCTTTATCTCGCAGATTTAGTATAATGCGCGATTCATTTGAACGTGTGAATCAAGGCAAAAACATGTACGCAGTTATTAAAACAGGTGGTAAACAATATAAAGTTGCTGCTGGTGACTACTTAAAAGTAGAAAAATTAGATGGTGATGTAGGCAGCAAAGTAGTGATTGATAAAGTCCTCATGTTGGCTGATGGTGATGATGTAACAATTGGTGCACCATTGGTTGCAGGTGCAAAAGTAAACGCAACTGTACTTTCACATGGTAAAGGCGATAAAGTTAGAATTTTTAAATTCAATCGTCGTAAGCATTATCGTAAAACGCAAGGTCATCGTCAAAGCTTCACAGAAATTAAAATTGAAGATATCAATGGCAAAGGTGCAGCAAAACCAGCTGCTAAAAAACCTGCAGCAACAAAAGCGAAATCAGCAGATAAGGAATAAAACATGGCACATAAAAAAGCAGGTGGTAGTTCACGCAACGGACGTGACTCCGAATCCAAACGATTAGGTGTTAAAGCATTTGGCGAGCAAGTTGTTTCAGCAGGAAGCATTATAGTACGTCAACGTGGTACAAAGATGCATGCTGGAGACAATGTAGGTATGGGCAAAGATCATACGCTATTTGCTAAAATTGACGGTAAAGTAACCTTTTGTACAAAAGGACCACTTAAGCGTCAAATGGTAAATGTAGTAGCAGTTTAAAAACTGTGCTTAAATAGAAAGCCCTGCCGTAGGTAGGGCTTTTTTGTTTTACATGCTTCTTCGGCAAGGTTTGTTAGAGAAGCGGTTAATTTAAACAAGACGTCTTTTAGATAAAGGCAGTAGAAATTATGAAATTCATAGATGAGGCGACAATCAAGGTCTACGCAGGCGATGGCGGCAATGGCATTGCTACGTTTCGTCGTGAAAAATATGAGCCGATGGGTGGGCCAAGCGGAGGTGATGGCGGTAAAGGCGGCTCAGTTTATGCAGTGGCCGACCGCAATATTAATACCTTGGTGGATTATCGCTATACACGTACATTTCGTGCGCAGCGCGGTGAAAACGGACGCAAGCAAGAACAATATGGTGCTGGTGGTGAAGATATGGTGCTGCGCATGCCAGTTGGAACTGTCATTTCTGATAAAGCGACTGGTCAAACCATTGTTGATTTGGCAGAAGATGGCCAAAAGGTGCTGTTGGCTAAAGGCGGTGCTAACGGCTTAGGTAACGTCCATTTTAAATCGAGCGTCAATCGTGCGCCTCGCCAATTCACAATGGGACAAGAAGGGGAGTCGTTTGAACTATTCTTGGAGCTTAAAGTGCTGGCAGATGTTGGCTTGCTTGGTATGCCAAATGCAGGTAAGTCGACTTTTATTCGTTCTGTGTCTGCTGCGAGGCCTAAAGTAGCCGATTATCCATTTACCACATTGCAACCTAACCTTGGCGTTGTACGTGTCGATGCAAATAGAAGCTTTGTCATTGCAGATGTGCCTGGTCTAATTGAAGGGGCAGCTGATGGAGCAGGCCTTGGTGTGCGGTTTCTGAAGCATTTAGCAAGAACTTCTTTATTATTACATTTAGTTGATATCGCGCCGCTTGATGGCGTGACAGATCCTGTTGCAGAGGCCAGAGCGATTGTAAATGAATTAAAAAAACATGATGAAACACTGTACGAAAAACCTAGATGGCTTGTATTAAATAAAGTAGATATGGTTGAAAATCCTGAGCAAGTACTAAAAGAATTTGTTAAAGATTTTGAATGGGATGGACCAGTATTCGCAATATCAGCGATTAACGGTAACGGTTGTAAGCAATTAACCTATGCCATTATGGAGCATATGGAAGCAATGCGGTTGCGAGAGCAGGAAGAAGAAAGCCAGAATGAGCAAGTCACTATTACACAACAGTAAGACGTTTGTTGTAAAAGTCGGATCCAGCTTGGTTACTCAGGATGGTCGTGGTTTGGACCGTACGGCGATTAGAGCCTGGGTGTCGCAGATCAGTCAGTTGGTCAAACATGGTGCACAAGTTATTCTTGTTTCCAGTGGTGCAGTCGCGGAGGGTATGCAGCGTTTGGGCTGGGAGAAAAGACCAAAAGAAGTGCATGAGTTACAAGCGGCAGCTGCAGTGGGACAAATGGGGCTTATTCAGACTTACGAAAGCTGCTTTAGCGAACATGCTTTACATACCGCACAGGTGTTGTTGACACATGAAGACTTGGTTGACCGCAAACGCTATCTGAATGCTCGAACAACATTAAAAACTTTATTAAATCTCAATGTGATTCCAATTATCAATGAGAATGATACGGTCGTAACTGACGAGATTCGGTTTGGTGATAATGATACTTTAGCAGCCTTAGTCGCTAACCTAATGGAAGTTGATGCACTTGTGCTACTGACTGATCAGCAAGGTTTGTATTCTGCTGACCCACGAAAAAATAAAGATGCTATGTTTATTCATTCCGAGACAGCAGGGAACGTTGCGCTGGAAAAAATGGCATCTGGTGCTGGCACAACGATAGGTACAGGGGGTATGCTGACCAAGATATTGGCCGCTAAGCGTGCCGCTAATGCAGGGGTGCATACCATTATCGCTTCTGGGAGAGAAGATAACGTGTTGTTACGGCTACATTCAGGAGAAGCGTTAGGTACACATTTGAAATCAATCAGGACAAAGACTGCAGCAAAAAAACAATGGCTTGCAGACCATTTGCGTACTGGTGGAAAGCTTGTATTAGATAATGGTGCGGTGAATGCGCTTAAAAAAGAAGGTAAGAGCTTGCTACCAATCGGCGTGACTGATGTGCGCGGTGTCTTTGAGCGAGGCGATGTGGTGTCTTGTGTTGATCAAGCTGGCCAAGAGATTGCGCGCGGTATTATTAATTATAACGCCCAAGAAACCATGTTGATTAAAGGGCAGTCCAGTCAACGTATAGGCGCAATACTGGGTTATGTAGAAGAGTCTGAATTGATTCATCGTGACAATCTGGTTGTGCTTTAGAGATTGTGAGCAGCATAGTGTTAAGCTCGACAATCAATAAGAATGTAAGCGAAAATGGTAACTGGGCATCAAAAATGGAAACTCAGCATTTGGCGAAGAATGAGATTATTTAGGAAATAACATGGATAAAAA